>PSRN01000024.1 GCA_003176075.1 Bdellovibrio sp. | reverse complement strand
ATATAACAGAATTGACACAACTAATCAAACGAGAAACGCTCAGCGGGGCGCATAATTGGCAAGGTTTTGAAAATCTTTCCGTGACGCGGTTTAGTAAAAAATGGTGCCCAGTCAGTGAGCAACGAACCAGCGTGAGCGGCGTAGCCGCCACGGGTATTGTTCGCTTTCGCTTGATAACCCCCGATCATACGAAAGTGCACTTCCGTCACTATTGATCGATCCCCGTGGCGGCTACGCCGCCCACGCTCAGGGCTCTCAATGGCCAAACGATGGTAACCATCGGAGATTTGTCGAATAAAAAAAGGACTGGCGGCTGGACCCAACGCTTGATCGTCAAGCCACAGCATTGAACCCGCCGGTGGCTTTCCCCTGAACCGGGCAAAAAGACCGACCTTCTCCGGGGGAAGGTGCGGATCAACGGCCAAAACCGAGCCCTCAGAAGGAAAGCTAAATTCGACTCTTTCGGGAGCCAGGACCACTTTGGTCTGCAAAGGCTCTGTCCCTTTGAGAAAAAACTCGGTCTCGGCGAAATTGTGCCACGGGTGCTGGATCTGGCGCGCGACCAGACCCGCCGGAACTGGCGGAGGATGGCTTCGTTCGTGCTCGTGCAGATAGGCCATGATTTCATACCAAGAAGGACCTGACCCCGTCACACCACTCACTTTTTCCATCGCCGTCGCATCGAAATTTCCCGTCCACACTCCCACGGTGTATTTTTCAGAAAATCCAACGCACCAGTTGTCGCGGTAATCCTTGCTGGTCCCGGTTTTAACAGCCGTCCAAAACGGCGTTTCCAGGGGACCTGACCAACCAAAGCCCATGGTTCGCGCGTTGGGGTCTGAAAGAATGCTCGAAAGCATGAACGCCACTTCCTCGGAGTAAACCGTTTCCTGCGGCGGCACCTCCGCAGTGCCACGGGTATTATCCTCCGTCTGATCAAAGCTGAGCTTTGACCAACGGCCACCGTTGGCGAGAATTCGGTAAGCGTTGGTGAGTTCCTCCAACTTCACCTCCACCGCTCCAAGCACCATTGAAACGCCGTAGAAAGAGGAATCCTTCAACCCGGTGAAATGAAGACCCTTGAGGACCTGGTATGTTTCAGGCAACCCCAGCATGGTGACGACCTTCACGGCCGGGACATTCAATGACGAAGCGAGAGCTTCACGCACCGAGACCGGTCCATTGAAATGAAGATCATAATTGGTGGGCCGATAAGTTCCTTCGCTCCAGGTGATCGCGATGGGGTCATCCAGCAACACCGAGGCCGGCGTAACCAGTTTTCTCTCCAGCGCTCTCCCATAGACAAAAGGCTTCAGCGTTGAGCCGGCTTGGCGCATGGCCGTCACGCCGTCGACGTGGGGATTTTCCGAACTCGACACGGCTCCCACATAGGCCAAAACTTTTCCCGTTCGGTTTTCAATGACCAGAGCGGCGCTGTCGTCGACGTGGCGATCCCGCAGGCGGCCAATATTCTTATCAAGTATGGCCGCGACCTTTTGCTGCACATCCAAATCCAGCGAACTATGGAAAATCGCCTGGTGCGGAAATTCGCGGGAAAGTCGGCGCGCCAAATGAGGAGCGCTTCCCATCTGCGCCGGCGGAATACTGGCATTTTCCTGAAAGATCTGATGCAGGACCGGATCGATTTCCTCACAGTCCTCTTTGCCGGCCAAACTTTTTGCAAGAGCCCAGGCCTTGGTCTTCAGCGCGTGAGGACCTTGATTGGGTGAAGAAATAAGTGCCGCAATCACCGCCGATTCCCCGCGCCCCAACGCCAAAGGATATTTTTTGAAATAAGCTTGCGCCATCGCCGGCACACCTTGATATTCACCACGCAAGTGAATGAGATTCAGATACGCCTCAAGAATTTGCTCCTTCGTCCAGCGCCATTCAATTCCCACAGCACGGAAAATTTGGCTCACTTTATGGATGATGGATCCTTTTTTGATGGGCTTGCCGCTGTTCAGCACCTCTGGCTGTATCAAATCCGCCAGTTGCATCGTGAGCGTGCTCGCTCCTTGGTACGCACCCGACTGAAGATTTTGGTGTGGATTTTGATGTGGGTTTAGGCTGGCGCTTCTAAAGAATTTCTTAAGATTTGCGACAGCAGAACGCCCCAGGCCTTTTGCGTCAACCCCCCAATGATTGAAGAATCGACGATCCTCTGAAAGCAGCACTGCCGCCTTTATGTCCTCTGAAAAACTATCGAGCGGTGCCCAAACAAAACGCCGTTTGCCAAAGTCAGTACGCAGGGTCTGCAACAGCTGGCCACGCCGATCCAACAGCACCCGATCGGATCCTACCGACAAGTTTAGAACCTCCTGAAATGAAGGAGTTAGCTGAAGAAGACTCAAGTAAAGAATGAAGGTTGCGATTCCACTCACTAAGAAGATTCGAAGCGTTTTTTTCTTCACTGAAGACCTCCCTTCGCTGAGTGAAAAATCAGCATTGGTGTTTTCCGATGCAGTTCCAAACCCGCCCACCTATTTTTCGATGTTATTTTTTCCTGTCTTGCCTTGGCCGAGGTTCAGATGTAAGCCCCGCCCCATTGTAATTCAACATTTTTAGCGTTTTTAAATTTTACCGTTTTTATAAATTTTTAAATTTTACTTTATAAAGAGGAGGATAAAAATGAAATTTGAATTCCCCAACCCAGTTGAACCCGATCGATCACCCGTGGCGGCTCCGCCGCCCACGCTAGGGTTCGCTCGGCAGCCGCGCACGAGATTTGGTTTGAAATTGAGTCTGAATTGGACCAGCTGTCTGCTCGCTTTTCTGGTCGCGCCGGTGGCCTGGGCCGATCGGCAAGGCGCAAAACCAATGCCCGAAGGCCTCACCCACGAATCCCTCACTCAGCTGAAGATTGAGTTCCCGGAAGACATGGCGACGGCTCGTGACGCCTTCAAGGTGGACTGCAAGCCCGCGCGCAAGGGCTCGGAGAGCTGGGCCAACAACAACAAAATCTGGACCTACAATTTCGAAGCGCCAAGCGAAACGGAGTCAGCCAATCTGCCCGGCGGCGCTCAATGTTCGATCGATCAAACAGGCGAACTTCGTTCGCGCGGCGGCAAGGTTTGGCCCGCGGGCTCGATTTCTTACAAAGTGGCCATCGACGGCCCCAAGGTTGTGCAAGTGTTTCCGGCCTTTGGATTTGGTCATTATAGCGAACTTCGCGAAAAAGACCCGGTCATGATGATTTACTTTGATGGTGACATCAACAAAGCGGAATTCTTCTCGCGGCAGAGCGGATCCTTGCATTACGCGAGCTCCAACTTTTCACAGGAAAAAATGAGCTTGGTTGAGGTTCCGGAGAATCAACAGGCTCCTTTGATCGAACATTTCAACCACCATGCTTATTATCCGATTAAAGCGGGCGACAAGAATTGGGTGATCGCGACGATCAAACAAAATTTAGTCCCTGGAGCCAAGGTGGATGTTCTCGTTGAGAATGTCGTCAGCGGCTACTCCAACTTGGTTTCCACGCAAAAGTACCAAAAGGAGCTATCGGTGCGCAGTGAATTTCGCGCCGAACTGGATTGCGGCAAGACCGCCAAGAATCCAACCTGCCTTGCGAACGCGCCCGTCACGGTCAAATTCAATGATCAGGTGGCTTGGGATGACGCCAAAGATTCCACGATCACTTATCACCCGTTTGGCTCAAAGACCGAGTTTAAAACGACTCTTGCCGAACTCAAAGAAGAGCCCATTGATATCTACGACACCAGTCGGTTCTCGGGCGTAAAAAAGTTTTTCAACAAAGTCCGAAATTCTTGGGAAAAATCCAAAGTGAAGGCCTGGCTCTCAGGCTCGCGCAACGGGCCGATGGTCGACCACATCACCTTCCCAGTGGCCATTGAAGCTGAAACGGAAGCCACCATTAAGCTCTCCCCGAAACTTAAAGATCTGGATGGTCGCCGCCTCGCCGGGGATGTCAAAGAAATTTCCGTGGTGACCGGTTCACTGAAGGAGTTTATCCGAACCCCGGGTCGACTGAGCTTGTTTGAAAAGAACTACCCCAACGTCAGCCTTCCGGTGGGCGTAGTGAACCTCAATCAAAAAATCATTGTTCGAAAAACCGCGAATCCTGACGATCCCAGCAAAGCCTGGATCCCAGTGCGCGACATGAGCAAAGTCATTTCCCTTGTTCGCGCCTACGAAAACGTCGGTGGGGAGCGAAGAACAGCCCAATACGACAGTCCCCTGGATCAAAAAGAGTTCGGTGTTTCCTCGATTGTGCAGGATTACCCCCTCACCGGCGAAAAGAACCGCAACGAATTTTTGCACTTCCCTTTCAACGCTGGTCCGCAGGGTGGAGTGGGCGGTCTTTACGTGATGGAAATCTCCAGCGACCTCCAGAACCAAGATGCCACTGAGGAGACTGAGGGGTGGTACTTGAATCCCAAACATGTTTTGGCTCAGGTCACTGATTTGGCCGTTCAGCTTAAAAAAGGAAAAACATCGACCCTCGCTTGGGTCACTCGGCTGTCAGATGGCAAACCCGTCGCCGGCGCGAGCCTTGAGATTTACAACTGTCTTGGCACGCAAATGAAAGTCCTGCAAACGGATGATCAGGGTGTCGCTCAATTCACCAATGAAAAGTGGGCTGAGGATTGCAAATCGGGTGAAAAGTACGAACCTTACTATTCGATCTTTAGTAAAGACCAATTCTATGCCGTGGCCCGACTCGGCGATGACTTTAGCTTTACCCACTCCTCATGGCCCAGCACCCAAGGCTTCGTCCGCCCCATGCGTTGGGAATTCAACTCGGGTATTTTGGAAGAGGGGCCCCTCTACCATGCGGTGGTCGGCGTCAACCTGGTGCAGCCTGGCCAAAAGGTGCCGGTTGAGATTTTTGCTCAACTGCCATCTGAAAAAGGCCTCTTGAACCTGAACCCCGATCAACTTCCCAAGAAAGCGCGATTCACTAGTTCCGTGGATGAACATTTCTTTAAGGAGTTTGATCTCGAGTGGCACGGTCCGAGCGCCACCTTCACGTGGCAAGTACCGGCTGAAGAGGCCGTTAAACTCGGGGATTATTATCTCACTATTTACTCCAAGGACCCCGCCGAAGGGCAGGTGGTGTCTTCAGGATCGGTGGAAGTGGGTCAATTTAGCGTTCCCCTCATGACCGGATCGGTGAACTTGCCGGCGCCGATGTTGGTTCGTCCCGATTCCATTGTGGCCAACACCTCCGTGCATCAAGCCAACGGGGTTGGAGCCAAAGGCTTGCCGATCACTCTTTCGTATTATTTTGAACCCACCTCGGTCTCTTTCGACAAGATGGAGGGCTTTATCTTTGGCAATGGCGACGTCAAAACCAAAGAAGCTGAAGAAGAGTTGAAAACCCCAACCTTGCTTCCGACCTTGTCTCGTCCCAGCAAGATCGAAAACCTGGTTCTTGATAACGACGGGCTCCTGGCGCGCGATATCGCCGCTGAAGCGAGTGAAAAGGGAGTGCGCATCGCCGACCTTTTAAAGGAGGTCAAGCAGCCGCAAACCCTGGTGGTCAAAGCGAGGTTCTTGGATAAGAAAGGTTTGTATCAAACCCTTTCGCAAGCAAAAACCATCTACAACTCGCAGTATTACCTCGGTACCAAACTGGTTGCCGGAAAGCCCGACAAGGCGAAGCTGCAAGCTGTCGTTGTGCAAGCCGATGGCAAACCTTCCAAGGATACGAGCGACCTTCAACTGAAGTTGTTCCAAGTGCAGATCAAATCTATTCTGGATGACAACCTCTTTGGGCACGTCAGACATGAGATCCGTGAGAATCTTTATCTGGATACTGGTTGGAAGCCTAATTGTGGTTCGAACGAAGGGATCCTTTCTTGCGCTTTAGGCAAGCTTCCCGCTGGAACCTATGCGTTTCAAGCGACCTCAAAAGGTGGAATGCCGGCATCCCATGTGGAATTCAAAGTGGATCAAAACGGTCGGGCTTACATCTATAATGACTTCTATGATTTTGGCGACAGAGATAACAAAAAACTGCTGACGCTCACTCAGGACAAGGAGAGCTACATGGGTGGTCAAAAAGCCATCGTCAGCTTTGCTGCCCCCTTTCAATCATGCGCCGCGCTCGTCACTTTGGAGCGAAGCGAAGTCTTGAGCTACTTTGTTCAACCTGACGCCTGTGAAAAAGGGCGCGTGGAAATCCCCGTCGACGCGGCTTTGGCACCCAATGTCTTTGCCAGTGTGTTCGCGGTGGTGGGCCGTACTGGCAGCACCCAAGGGCCTCTTGGCCTGGAAGAAATGGACCTGGGCCGACCCACGTTTCGCTTGGGTGAAACCAATTTGAAAGTTGAATGGCAACGTTTTGAGACCCAAGTCAAGGTTGCGACAGATAAGAAAAGCTATACTCCTGGAGAAAATGTGCAGGTCACTGTTCAAGTGCAGCCTGAACAAGGAGAATTGCAGAACGGAAAGGTGACCATCTTGGCCATCGAGGAGAAAATTCTCGAGCTCAAAAAGAACGACACCTATGACCTTCTCAATGCCCTGATGCAAATGCGGGGACACTCCGTCGCAACAATTTCACCCTTGGAGCTGGTGAGAACCGCGGCCACCCCAGCAACCGCTGATCGCTCGCTCAAAGCGGGTGGACCGGAGAGGAAAGGTGGGCACGAAGCTGGAGGCGGCGGAGAACCAGGGGAAGCCGTGCGCAAGAACTTTGATGCTCTGGGACCCTTTGCGACGAATATCCCCATCGTCAACGGTCAGGCCACGTTCTCGTTCCCAGCTGGAGACAGCCTGACGAAGTTTAGCGTTATCGCCGTGGTTTCAAGCGACAATCATAAATTTGGAACCGGACGAATGGGCTACCTGACCGAAAAGCCAGTTCAGTCCTTCTCAAATTTTCCACAGATTGGTCGCACGGGTGACTCTTTCCCCTTGCGAGTACAGGTTGAGAACAACAGTGGAAGTCCTGGAACCTTCAAAGCCGTGGTCACCGCGACGCTGAAAGATTTGTCCGGTCACACGGTCGACACAAGAACATTTGAGAAAAGCGTTGAACTCGAAAAATCGAAGTCAACGGTGCTCAGCCTTGACCAGATGAACATCCCCACGGATGGCGTCGACCGAATCTCCTACAAGCTTCGTGTTTACGATGCGAATGGCAAAGTGGTGGATAAAATGGATCCGGAGGACCAAAGGATTTTTCCGGCGGTTCCGCTGGCAACTTATGAAAGTTTCCTGGCCAGTCTGGATAAGAGTGAATTCTCCAGGGAATTTACCAAAGAAAAAGGCGCTCTTGATGGCAAAGGCGAACTGCGGATCTCATTGGCGAAGAGCCTGATCGGCGGCGCCAAGGCCCAACTGGCAGACCGGGTGAAAGCCTACAATTTTGCCGATTTCCTGGCGCTTTCGAAGTTCCAAAAAGCTCTGATCATCGATTCAAAAGACGAATTGGCGAAGGCGTTTGAAACCCTGGCGGCGCAAACCGATGAAAACGGTTTTATCAAATTTTTCCCGCAGGCCATTCGCGGAAATATTTGGCTGACTGCCATCGTCTTGAATGCACTGATGGCCGAGCCGGAGGCCTTGGCAAAAATGCCTCAGGCCCTGAAGGAACAGGTCAGCAAGGCTGTCTTGCTGGTGTTGAACAAGTCCTTGAATCCCGAAGAGTACGGGGTCAAATTGCCAATGAATCTTTTGCGCGCGCAACTGATCATGGGGCAAGCCGCCTATGCTCTGCAAAACGCCGAGCTTATGAATAAGGCTGCCGGCGTGCTGGCGGAAATCGAAAAGGAATTGAGCTTGAATCCGCAAGCCTTTGGCAAACCCGTTGAAGATTGGGAGACCAGCGATCTGGCTGATCTTTGGCTGCTGCAGTCCTATGCGTCCCCCGGCAAAGCAATGGAGTCACCCGCCTATTCATTGCTGACTGGCATTCGACTCAACGAGATCGGGAACACCTTGGCCACGCTGAGAGGAAAGCCCAGTTACTACGGTGATTGTTACTCGGATGAGACGATAGAAACCGCGAAACTTCTTTCGGGTGTTTCATTGCTCAAGGGAGACAAGGGCCTGGCCCGCCGCCTGGCGACCGGTATTGCCAACGCCAGCCATGGCAAGTGGTACAATATGACAACCTTGAGCTGGGTGAACGGCAGCTTGAAGAAATTTGCCGACGCCTTTGAATCAACTCCTGTCAGCGGCACCGTCACAGTTGACGTGCCTGAGACCCTAGCTGCGACGCAAATCGATTTCGCAAAATCCGCCACCGGATCTCTTAATTCGCCGTGGCCAGGGCAAGTGGCGACCATGACGGTTAAACATTCAGGTACAGGAAGTCCTTGGATGAGTGTGGAAGCCCGGATGGCGGTTCCATTGGAGCGACCCGTTAGCGACGGTTTGACGGTCGAGAAATCAATTCGCAACTTGGATCGGGACAATGGGTTCAAACCAGGTGACGTGGTGGAAGTTACACTTAAAGTCAAAGCCAACGGCGCTTTCCAACACGTGGTGCTGTTTGACCCCATTCCGGCCGGCAGCAACATTATGGATCAAGCCTACGGTTTTTATTCCTCAGGCGAAAAGAGCTTTAGGGGCTACCGGCTCTATTTTAGCGCACTGGATACGAATTTCGAGGAAGTGAAATATCAGTACCAGTTGAATAACCCTGGAAACATGAATTTGCCGCCAACCGAGGCTGAAGGTCTTATGATGCCAGCTGTGAATGGCAGGGCTCCGAATCCGCCCATGAACGTGAACTTGTAAATCGGCAAACATGCTGACAAAGTCAGCTATGATCCGAAACAAAAAACCCTCGATAACTTTGGTTATCGAGGGTTTTTTTTCGCCCAATATTTTTCGCCTAGTAAGAGCGTATCTAAGAGAGAGGGCGCCTGACGAGAGGACGCCTGCTGTCAAGTCCCTTACTGAGTCACCTTACTGAGTCACAGTGCAGTTCACACGTTCTGTGTTGGCGACCTGACCACCATTATTAAAGGTTCGAATAGTCCCGGTAAGTGTGGTTTGATTCCTTTTCCGAAAAGCTGAGAATTCAAAAGTCGGATTCCCCGCCGCATCGTCCGCAAGGATATCGATGTTATTAGCGTCAACATAATACTGGGCAACCGAAGCTTGAACAATCGTCCCGGTCGCCGCGGTCAAATCGCTCCCAAGGCGTGCGGATTTCGTGGCGTTGATCTTAAACGAAAGGGCGGCAGCGCCTGTTTTCGCATCAGTGCATGCCACAGTTCCGGTGATCACGGAGTTGCCTCCTTGCGGAAGCTCTTTCGCTAGATCCGCTTCGTGGGCGGAACTGACGTTTGCTGCAAGAATCATGGGAAGAGCCATAAAGCTCGCTGCTGCCCTGATTTTGCCAGTCATCAGTTGACTTGGTTTCATCTAAAACCTCCTTTTTGATTATGGTTGGTATCAATCCAACCTGGTCTAAAGCCTTGCCTGTATGAGATGACAAGGCAACTTCATTGTAACAGGGTTTTCCCAAAATTAGCCGCCTAATAACGTGCAGTTTTCAATAGTGGAGCGGTTTCCACGACATTTT
>PSRN01000057.1 GCA_003176075.1 Bdellovibrio sp. | reverse complement strand
GGTCTCGCCACTCCGATGGGACATGACGGTCCGATACTTGTTCCGTTGGGCCAACCGCACCGCCCGCCACGTTTCAGTGAGAGTTCCGATTTGATTCACCTTCACCAGCAAGGCGTTGGCCGCATGGCTGGCGATCCCCTTTTCAAGCCTCTCCGTATTGGTCACGAACAAATCATCACCGACAAGCTGCACGTCTTGCCCGAGTCGTGAGGTCAATTGCACCCAAGCGTTCCAGTCATCTTCAGCCAGGCCGTCTTCAATACTCACCAAGGGATAGTTTTTCACCCAAGACTCATAATGGTTGATCAACTCCTCAGCCGCGATTTTCTTTTTATCCCATTCGTAACGACCGTCCTTGAAGAGCTCCGTGGCCGCCACGTCCAAAGCGAGGAAAACTTGCTCGCCAGGCCGGTATCCCGCCTTTTCAATCGCCGCCGTCAGCAAATCAAGGGCCTCTTGGTTATTCTTAAGCACGGGAGCAAAGCCCCCTTCATCGCCGACAGCGGTGGCCAGATTTCGCTCGCCCAAAATCTTCTTTAAGGTGTGGAAAATTTCCGAACCAGCCCGCAAGGACTCGGCAAAGCTGTCGTTGACCACCGGGACGATCATGAATTCCTGCACATCCAGTCCGTTGTCGGCGTGGGCCCCGCCGTTGAGCACGTTCATCAGCGGAACAGGAAGGCGACAAGCTTGCGAGCCGCCGACATAGCGAAAAAGCGGCAATCTCAGTTCGATGCTGGCGGCGCGCGCGCAGGCCAATGAGACCCCCAGGATTGCGTTAGCACCCAGGCGCGACTTGTTCTTGGTTCCATCAAGAGCAATCATGGCTTCGTCGATCTCCACCTGTTTGAAAACTTCCTGGCCGATGAGCGCCTTTTTGATGTTTTCGTTCACATGGTGGATGGCTTTGCGCACGCTTTTGCCAAGGTATCGGCCTTTTTCATTGTCTCGCAGCTCACAGGCCTCATGGGCGCCGGTGGAGGCGCCCGAAGGCACCGCCGCGCGACCGGTGATCCCGGCTGCGGTGGTCACCTCCACTTCGACTGTAGGATTGCCTCGACTATCGAGAATTTCACGGGCATGGATGGACATAATTTCAGACATGGCTTTGGGTCTCCTGATTTTTGCGAAAGATTTCGTAACATTCTTCAACTGTCTGTGGAAACTGTGTTTGAACTTGATCCCAGTTCACTCGTCGCATGGCTTCCTTCATCACCGGCGAAGGTTTTTGCGAGCTCAAGAACAAGGTGATCAGCTGTTGGGCGCGCACCATATAGTCGCTGAGCTTGGCCACGTGGTTGCGAATCTCGGTGACGTCATGCTGTTGGACTCCCGCCGCCACCAGAGGGAGGGAATGGGCCGGCGCCGGACCCCGGGGCGTTTCGCAAGGGCTTAAATTCTTTAACAGGTCGCGCGCCAAAGCGGGGCTCATCTGACGTCCCAAATCGGCCTCATGACAAATTGAGTTTTGCCGTGACTTCCAGTCGATGCTTAAGCGGATGCCGTCCCAAGTGCAATTGGCTTCCGCTTGACTCATGAACAAGGGAATAGCTTCCAAAGAAGCCCGCAGGAATTCGCAAGACAAGGGATATTGCTCGGTCGACATCGGTAAATCAAAGGCGATGGAGTGTTCGCTGCGCAAAACGTGATCGATCGGCGGCGGCGGAGCGATGAAATATGAAAGAAGGCGCTCGGGCTGGGTAAAAACCTCGGCGGGTGACAACATCATGCGCAGGACGCTGTCCAGGACTCCCCAGCTGCGCAACTCGACACAGGAGCGGGCCATGGTCTGCAGGAGGTCGCCGATGGGAAAGGTCCAGGGGTGGCGAACGATTTCCCCCAGGAACTCCTCGAACTCTTCGACCCGCATCCAATAAGATGGATCGCGCAAAAACTCATCGGGCACTGAAAAAGTCGAACGCAACCCCGAAAGCTCTTGATCATGAGCCTCGAGGAAACGAATGACTGCATGAGACAATTTGCAACTCAAGTGCACGCCCTAACTGAATACCTTAAGACCACCGCGTTGGCGAGTGAATAATCTGACCGTTCAGCCCCACCCGATTTCGGAAATGCCGAAGGCATCGACTTGGTCTGTGGAGGCGCCGAAGGCACCGACTTGGTCTGTGGAGGTGCGGAAAGCACCGACTTGGCTTGACCGGAGGTGCCTAAAAAATGCACTTTGTCTTGGCGAGTACGGGAGTCGGTTATGATTTTGTAAGCCATTGAATTTCGCTCCATTTCACTGACAAGATGGGGCGCGGAGGAACATGCCGATGCAGAATTTGCCAATCGACAAACACACGCGCTGGAGTACCTTCCAAAAGGGGTCGAAGAGCAAGAGTAAGAGTAAGAGTAAGAGGAGGATCCTTTGGGCCCCGTTTGGAACCCTTATAGGGGCCCTCATAACTACAACCCTTGGAGGCCCCACCATGGCGCAACAGAAAGCAACCGTACAAACAATCGAGCTCACCTCGCCGGCTTTTTCTCCCCAAGGTGAAATCCCCGCACGCTACACCTGCGAAGGGAAAGACATCTCGCCCCCCTTGAAGTGGGGGAGCGCTCCCCCGGGCACCAAGAGCTTCGCCTTGGTGATTGACGACCCCGATGCGCCCGACCCCAGGGCGCCTCGGATGGTGTGGGTCCACTGGGTTGTTTACAACATTCCGCCAACTGTTCTGGGGTTGGCGGAGAATAGCGGCACCCCGCCCGGCGCGCAGGCCGGAATCAACGACTGGAGCCGCGGCAAATACGGTGGCCCTTGCCCACCCGTGGGCCGTCATCGCTACTTCCACAAGATTTACGCCTTGGATGCCGAGCTGAAGCTGGAGTCCCCCAAGAAAGCCGATCTCGAGCAAGCAATGAAAGGGCATATTTTGGCGCAAGGTGAACTGATCGGGACTTATGAGAAGAAGGGGGCGGGGAAGTAGAGGGGAGAGGAAGTAGGGGGGAGAGTGAGAGAGGGGAGAGTGAGAAGGGGGCGAAGAAGCAGAGGGGCAAGGAAGTTGGTGAAGTAGACTGAGGTGGCCCCGTGTGGTGCGGATCCCGCCTGCTCGAGGCGGGATCCCATCGGTTTCTGAAGATTATTGGTGTTCCGAAAGTTATTTCTTGTTCGAAATGAGCTTGGTGGCGGGAGTCCCTTGGGTGATATCCAAGACGGTTTCCCGGCAAGCATCTCTAGTGTAATTCACACTGTACAAGCTGCCATCAGGCCGTTGAAGGGTGAAGACGAGCTCGAAGACGTTGTTCCATTTATTGTCATGATCGGCATCGCAGTCATCAGAATCATTGCCACGCACCAGGTGCATGGGCACACCGCAATAACCATTCTTGGCATCGCCGCTCTTCTTGAGTACCGACGCGGGGTCAACGCTCTCAATTCCGGCTTTTAAGTCTTCATTTTTAAAACTCTTATTGAGAACCTTTCGACCTTCTTTAGCAAAAGCCGAATCCCAAGTTTTAGTTTCGAAGTTAAAATTCGCGTAGGAGCGCGCCTTAACATCGACGACTCTGGTCTCCGGAATAAGATTGCGAACGTTCAACTGCAGCTTGCCGTTCGTAGATGGACAATCATCCACATGAGGCGCACTTATTCTCGACCGATAATCAATTGAGCCGGTATCATCCGTGGGAGTTCCCGGTAAAATGTCGAACATCGTTTCGGTACAGATATTCTTCGTCATGGTAATGGTATGCGGCTGTCGATCCTTGTTTTTCTCGATCGTCACCGTGAGCTGGTAGATATTCTCCCATTGGTTAATACTGCACGTCTTGGGGTAGACTTCGCCAAACCAGGCCGAGTAGGAAAAGGACATATCGGAACCGCAATTCGGTTCATCCCCTTCTTCGCCCTTCAGGCTCTCCATGGATTCTCCCGGGACGGGCTTCTTGAGGACACTAATTTTTTGCGCCATAATGTATTGAGCGACAACACTCAAGAACATTCCCACTTTCTGCCCTTCAGAATACTTATATCCCGACATGGGCACCGCCACGATACTGGTGACGCGCGAGTCTGGGATCAGGTTACGAACGCTCATGAATGGAATTTTCTCTTTCGATGGGCAGTCCCGAATCTCTCCAGAGAGGCCGGAGTTCTCCGCCTCCACCTCTGTCGCGAAGGCACTCGTCCCTGCGCACCATGCGAAGATGAGTGATGTGAAAATTGTTTTAGCAATCATGTTCTCTCCTTTGTTGCGATTTTGGTGCCGAGCTGGGGGTTCTCAGCGGTGCCGGGTGAATATATCTCTTCGGTTCACCTGGCAACGCAAATGTTGCCGACCCTCGCATGAGAATCTTGAAGGCTGAAAAAAATATTTTTCCTGCTTGTGAAATGGGGTGTACTGGGAATACCACACCCGTGGCGGCTCCGCCGCCCACGCTGTCCGCGAAACCTTATTCTTTGAATAAGCGATCGCCACCCAATTCATTTTTGCCAACGTCATTTTTCCTGACGAAGCGATGACCGCTACAGCGGCACGCATCCGATAAAGTGGTATTTTCTTCCGGGACACCGGCAGCCTCGGTCCCATTCCCAACTTTGCTCAAATTTTGGCGTCGCTGAAAAAGTGTGCCATCAAGTATGCCATCAATGATTTCCATCATTCTTGACCTCTCCGTGATTCTTGACCTCCATGAAAGGTTTCGATAATCACTCCAGTGTCCAGTGTCTAGTGCCTACAAAGACAAATCCGCGTAAAATGGAGGGGTTGAATGACTTGGTTCCTTTCGTTGTCACATATTCTGGTTTTTGGCTTGTTGAACTGGGGGCCGGCGCAAGCTTGGGGCGCCGGTGGCCCTCACGTGGATCACTTCTTCCTTGTTGTCATGGAGAATGAAGACCCCTCAATGGTCATGAGGAGTTCTTTTTTTCGGGAACTCAAATCCCAGAGCGTGTACTTCGAGCAAATGACGGGGGAGACTCATCCGTCACAACCCAATTACATTGCCATGGTTGCCGGTGACACCCATGGAGTGGACAACGATAAGAACGTCGACCTGAATGTTGAGCACCTGGGGGACTTGCTGGAGCGAAAAGGTCTCGACTGGCGCTCCTACGCCGAGGATCTGCCTGGATCCTGTTTTTTGGGAGCGAAGAATGGAGTGTACGCGCGAAGACATGTTCCTTTTCTCAGCTTCACCAACGTCACCGGGAATCCGGCCCGGTGCGCCGCCAAGATTCGCGACTTCAATGATCTCGAAAGGGACTTGGCTGCTGGTCAAGTGCCCGAGTTCAGTTTCATCACGCCGAACAATATTCACAATGGTCACGATTCTTCGGTGCAGACCACAGCGAGCTGGCTTGCGGACTATCTACTTCCGAGGCTTAAGTCCGCTCCACTGCAAAGAACGATTGTCATCATCACGTACGACGAAGGATGGCGTTTGGGCGATAACCGCATTGCCACATTCTTGGTTGGGGAACCCCTACGGCCCGGACTATCGATCCATAAGCCAGCAAATCACTACACGCTCTTGCGGATGATTGAGGATGAATTTGCTCTGGGAAATCTCGGCCGCAACGACAAAGATGCTCCGGTCGTCGACGAAATTTGGAAATAAGGTACTCTGCGAACTCTACAACCCTACTTTGTCGAGGCACCGCAAACAGCGTTCGCCATCCTCTACCGCATACGCTTTGTCAGGGATGATATCCTCGGCTCCGTAAAATGCGGGAATTCGTTCAGTCGTCAGAAAGAGCAGATCTTCATTCGACAACCCACTTGGTTTTGGCAAGCGCTGATCAAGCTGCATTAAATCATGAATTTTTGCAGGCTCAACTCCACTTTCAAGGATTCGTCCCTTGAGCCAAAGTTCAAGCGCCTCATGAGTTTTTCGAATAACCCGCTCGTACTCTGCTCGCTGAAAGTTTTCACGGACCTCTCGAGCAATCTTTTTTGCCTCGCGCAGAAGATAAGATGACCGCTCACTCTGTTTTAGAGTCATTTTCCAGCCCCCTTTGGAATCCAGAACCAACCACCAGACACCACATCCTCACGGCGCCACAATCCACTGGCAATCCACCCCGCCGACTCCGAGAGAGTGGATGACAGCGTGCCGTCATCCCATAAAATCCACGCCTGCTGGCTTAGCGAAAGCCTCAGTCCGACGGCCTCGCGCCACCCTTCCTCAGAAAGGAAGACCGGACTCAGAATTGACGGGAACGCGGAAAATTGTGTTGCAGCCTCTTTCTGGAAAGCCAGTCGTACCGGTAAAAACCACTGCGCTCTCTGAAACGGCTTGCGTGGTATTGAATCGCCAATGAGCAAGAGGTCAATGTCGCTCGTCTCATGCAACACTCCCCCCGCAAAAGAACCAAAAATCGCGATCGAGCGGGGACGAGGGTTCAGATGAAGCAAACAAAGATCGCGGATCTGAGCCGCCAAACTGAACCTGTCAGCCTCCATATGCCTGCTCCTTCATTGCAACTCAACTCAACTCAACTCAAGTCAAGTCAAGTCGCATTCCATTCCATTCGCATTCCATTGAATGCGAACACGGACCAAAAACACTGGTGATCCAATACACCAATCATCTCATCGATGGGCATTTTGGTCCAGAAAGATCATCGTCAGGAACACGCCAATAATTGGAGATCCCCTAAACCTTAAGATGCGTTCTTTCTTTCGGGAACTCATGTCCCAGGGCGTGCATTTCGAGCAAATGGAAGCCAGGGGCTGTCACACAACCTAATCATGTTCTCATGGTCGCCGGGGACCCCCATGGAGTAAAAAGATGAGAATGTCCAATTGCCTGTAGAGAGCTTCGGGGACCTGCTGGAACGAAAGGTTGATAAATGCATTCATCATTAACTGGGCCGTTTAAGGGAAAGGTCCGAGTTCCGGACAATCGCAAACTCTTCCCTCCCATGAGGGTAACAATGAATTTACTCAAAGATAAAAAAATTTCAGATCGATAGGCCCCCTTTGAACGACACTGGTGACAATGATACTAGCTCAAAACATGAAGTGGGCGCTGGGGTTCCTTTAACATTTGAAATTGAAACTCCGAGGGAATCAATGAAGCTTCGAATTTTGGCTGTCCTGATGATTATTCATCTGTTTGTACTTGATTCGTTCAACGCATTTGCTGGTTGGCCGACCAATTCAGGTGCCCGCACAGCTGCTGTCATGAGCCCCTTTCAAGTCAATCTAGGCTTCTTTACCACGCGCAATCGTCCCGAAAGTTACAGGTTAAGCCAAGTCGCGGTTTATTGCGGTTTGATGGGTACTACCGCGTGCATTCAGGGAAAAGCCTCAATCAAGGAATATGTTGAAAAAGGGGAAGTGACTCCTTCCTTCGCTGAGGCCACCAAATTTCTGGGTAGATTTCTTGACCTATTTCCAAACGCCATGACTAAAGCGGGTAAAGCGGTCCTAGATGAAATCGGTAAGCCTGGAAGCCCTGAGAAAGCTGGACTGACCTTGCCCCAAGGAATAGATCCTGATTTGCTTCGTTCAAGCATCGCCTCAATCACCAGCAATAAGGATTTACGCGAGAAAGTTTTCGATGGCATCTGTCAGGAAACTTTCAATTTCAATTCAAATTCCGACGTTTCCCCTGAATTCACAACTCAAAAAGACATAAACCAGATTTTACAAAGCTCAGGTGAAAACACTGAAAAATTGGCTGAGATTCAAGCCTTCATATTTAAAACTTTTGGAAAAAATGACGCCAAGTTTGCGGAGTTAATAAAAGGAATCAACGATAAGATGAATCCTGAAGGGGCCATGCGACTTCAAAGAGAAGTTCTAGGGGCCATAAGTAGCACCTTTCAATTAGCTTCCCTGTTGGCGCATGTGTCGGGTCAACCCGAGCTCGCTCGCTCGATTCAAATCGCGGGGACAATCACCACTACGATTTACGCAAATTACTTAGTTCCCGCAGCATTGAGGCCCTCCCCAATTGGAATGTACGCGAATTGGGTAACTGCCGTTATTTCTATCGCTAATTTGGCCATTGCCGCAGATTCGCAAACGCGAATGGAGTTGGCGCAAATAGAACTCTTGAAATCTATTTTGAGCTCACTAAATGACTTGCACATCCATCTATCACACGTTGCGGAACAGATGAATCAAGGATTCATCGCTATTCTCGAAGGAATTGCCGCAAACAAATATTCTATGGATCAACTGAGGACGATGGTCGAAGAACTTCAATCGAGCGTGAACCAAGGCAATTTAAAGGCTGATTTTGGTGCTCGAGTTGTTTTCTTGAACGCGCTCGACAGGGAAGCTAGAGGATGTGAATTGATCAAAGACGGTGTGTCATTACTTCAGCTGCCGGCCGGTTCTGAAAACGACAAATGCAACGGAGCTTATCTACGAGCCCTGCATGGCGTTTTGGCTCCCCCCTGGTTAGCGCCGGATTCGACTGGAAAAGATCCGGTATCACTCCTTCGTGGATTGAGTTTGGTCTCCACTGGATTGAATTCTCCAACGATCGATTCAATCAATCCGACGAGGTTAGCTGTGCAAACACCTTTCTCGGACCTGAACCCCCTTGTCGACGCCCTCATTTACCTACAAGATGAGGATTCCAATCATATTCCGTTTAATCTGCGACGTTACACAATTTATGATGACAATGGAAAGACTCGCCCCGAATTCAAACTCTTCAATTCAAAGGCTCCAAGATTACGCCTTCCTAACGTTTCACAATTTTATTCGGTGGTTAAAGAAGCGTTGCCTTTTAATTTGGCTAATTTTGATTTCATCAATAAACAAGACCCCTCGGAGATAGATCGGTCTGAACTCTTCGAAATTATAAGATCTAACAACAGCGCAATTCAGCGATTTTTCAAAAGTACAGTAGGGTCGCAAGTCTATATGAATTGGCTCAGAGATCGACTGCTTGATTCTTATCGAGAACTTGCAAAGGACCTCTCTTCCATTCATCCTCTTGTTGTAAAGTCAGCACGAAAAGCACATGCCGACTTGGTTGCTGCAAAGTTAAAATCCATATTTCATTCCGAAAACGGCCGCCCTGTTCCTCATTCACCAAATTCCTACGGTGATTTTTCCGTAAAAGACGTCGAATACGGATCAGCCGAAGCAGAAAAACGCAATGGCCCTAAGATTGCCCTGCCAGAAGACATTTCCAAGATCGTACCTGACGACCTTTTAATCGGCAGGGCATTTGACATCGGAACCTTAAATTTTGAATATAGTGCCGAGTTAGTCGAAGCTCCATATAAGGCGCAATTTGGAATTCGCACTCGGTTTCATTGGCCGGACGATAAGACATTTCTGGCTTCTTACCGAAAGCGCAAATCTGAACTTGTCGTGCCAAATGATGGCTCAACCAATTATTCCACATGGACGTTTGGTGATGGTCTCAAATGGGGGGTGGGCTGGACCAATCAAGAACCATTACGCGATAACTTTTCGATCCGTTCGACTGAGGAGTTGACTCCTAAAGAGAGTAGCGAAGCACAGACAAATATCAATCAACTTTGGGCTGGGCGACCAGGAATTGATGATCCAAGAAAATCTATATATAAAATTTATGCTGGAATCCTCCATGGATGGATGCCGCCGCTCAATGAAACGAGTGGCAGCTTCCGCGAAGCTGAAGAATATTTAAGCAGGACTTTCCCAGAGAAAATTGAAAAAGTCGCTGGGATTTCTTTGATTTATCAGGTTTTCCTCGGTTG
>PSRN01000186.1 GCA_003176075.1 Bdellovibrio sp. | reverse complement strand
CCCTGGCGCCGGCGACACCGGCGGAGCTATCCAAGCCCTCAATTACGCTGCCGCCAGAGGAGCAAAAATCATCAACGCCAGTTGGGGCGGACCGACCTGTTCAAACATCCTGCAAGCAACAATAGAAAACCTCAGTGAGCAAGGCCTCTTGATCGTGGTGGCGGCTGGAAACGACGGCAACGATCTGGATACGATGCCGGAATATCCCGCGGTCGATCAGGTGCCTGGCCAGATCACGGTGGCGGCCATTCGCAGCTCGGGTTTCATGGATGTCTATTCCAATACGAGCTTCAACTTTGTTCATATTGCAGCCCCTGGAACCGGCATCCTCAGCACCGTCATCGACCACGGCACGGCGCTGATGAGCGGGACCAGCATGGCAACGCCCTTCGTTTCAGGAGCAGCCGCGCTTCTCTGGGGGCTTCGTCCGCAGGCGACAGCAGCGGATATCAAATCTGCTCTCTTGAAATCCGTGGACACTGGCCCCTACCGGGTTTCTTCCCAGGGTCGCCTCAATGTGCGTAAAGCCGTCGACGAGATCAAACGCATGTACACACCCCCTTAAGACCCTATGAGCGCTTGCGCCTCCCTTTGCGTCAAAGCCGGCTAAATTTTTCGGTGCAACGCCATTTCTCATCCGCTATTTTGGTTGCTTTGGGAGTCAGGAATGCGCGTATACATCGGCGACATCGCTCAATCTGTCGGTGAAACTGTGGATCTCAAGGGTTGGGCCTACAACACCCGATCCTCCGGCAAGGTCAAATTTCTTGAATTGCGCGATGGCACCGGCATCATCCCTTGCGTCTTTTTCGCTGGCGAGTGTGATGACAAGGCCTTGAGCGTTTTTGAGCAAATCACCCAGGAGTGTTCAGTGCGCGTGACCGGCACCGTCCGCAAACATCCTAAACATGAAAAAGTATTCGAGCTCGGAGTGAAGTCCGCTGAAATCATCGGGGCCTCGCCAAATTATCCCATCACACCCAAAGAACATGGGATCGAATTCCTGATGGAAAACCGGCACCTTTGGCTGCGCTCCCGCCGGCAGCACGCCATCTTGCGAATTCGCGCCGAGATCATCGCTGCGATTCGCGACTTCTTCGACGGGCGCGGCTTCACGCTGACGGATTCTCCCATATTCACGCCCAGTGCCTGCGAAGGCACGAGCAACCTTTTCCAAACGCAGTATTTCGACGAGAAAATGTTTCTTTCCCAGAGTGGGCAACTCTACATCGAGGCGACCGCGGCCTCGCTCGGCAAGGTTTACTGTTTTGGTCCCACCTTTCGCGCTGAAAAATCAAAAACGCGCCGGCACCTGATTGAATTTTGGATGGTGGAGCCCGAAGTCGCCTTCAATGACATGTACGACAACATGGAGCTCGCTGAGCAGTTCGTTGAATATATCATTCAGCGAACTTTGAAAAACCGCGCCGGGGAGTTTAAGGCGCTGGAGCGCGACACCTCACAGCTTGCCAAGATTCTCGCGCCTTTCCCGCGCTTGCATTACCGTGAAGCGGCGGATCTGGTGAAAAAAGAAAATCCCGAATTCAAGACCGGTGACGACTTTGGCGGCGCCGACGAGACAATCATTTCCTCCAAATATGATAAACCTGTTTTCGTTCATCACTACCCCGCCGCGGTGAAAGCCTTTTACATGAAAGAAGATCCGCGGGAGCCGGGTTCAGCCATGGGGTGCGATCTGCTGGCCACCGAGGGTTACGGGGAAATCATTGGCGGCGGCCAGCGGGAAGACAATTTGGAAATTTTGCAGCGGAAAGTTCACGAGCACGGTTTGCGCGAAGAGGATTTCCGGTGGTATCTGGATCTTCGACGCTATGGGAGCTTCCCGCACTCGGGATTCGGTTTGGGTGTCGAACGAACGGTGGCCTGGTTATGCGGCCTTCCCCACGTTCGCGAAACGATTCCCTTTCCGCGCCTCTACGGCCGAAGTTACCCTTAGGGTCTGTCATTAATCTTTTGGAGTGTTTTTCATGAATGAGTTGAATACAGAAGCGCGTTTGCACGACCTGGAAAAAAGAAATGAGCTCGCCATGCAGGGGGGCGGTATCAACCGCCTTAGTAAACACAAACAGGGCGGGCGACTCACGGCGCGTGAACGACTCGACGTCTTGTTGGATCCGGGTTCTTTTGTCGAGATGGATCGTTTCGTGACCCATCGCTGTGTCAACTTCGGGTTGCACGACCAACGTGTTCCAGGCGACGGAGTGGTCACCGGCTACGGCCGCGTCAACGGCAAATTGGTTTATGTTTACAGCCAAGACTTCACCGTGATCGGCGGGTCCATGTCGCGAACTCAAGCGAACAAAATCTGCAAGGTCATGGATCTGGCCGCCAAGAGCGGGGCACCCATCATCGGGCTTAACGACTCGGGTGGCGCGAGAATTCAAGAGGGCGTGGAATCCCTCGGCGGATACGCTGACATCTTTACCCGAAATGTGATGAACTCCGGAGTCGTGCCGCAGATCACCGGGATCATGGGTCCCTGCGCGGGAGGAGCCGTTTACAGCCCTTCAATCACGGACTTCGTCTTTATGGTCAAGAACAGCAGTTACATGTTCGTCACCGGTCCCGATGTGATCAAGACGGTGACCCACGAGGAAGTCACCAAAGAGCAGCTCGGCGGCGCCGACACTCACTCGCAGAAATCAGGAGTGGCCCACTTCTGCTGTAATGAAGACAAGCACCTTTTGCTTCTCATCCGTGAGCTTCTTGGATTCTTGCCGTCAAACAATTTGGACGACCCACCCGTTTTGCCGACGACGGATCGACCGGACCGGTTGTGCGAGTCCTTGAACAAACTGATCCCGGACAATCCGAAGAAACCCTATGACATGTCCACCGTGATCACTGAAGTTGTGGATGAACATTACTTTCTGGAAGTCCACAAACACTGGGCGCAAAACATCATCGTTGGTTTTGCCCGTCTCAACGGACGACCCATCGGCGTGGTGGCCAACCAGCCCCAAGTCTTGGCCGGCTGCCTGAATATTGAAGCCAGCCGCAAAGCCGCGCGATTTCTTCGCTTTTGTGATTCTTTCAACGTGCCCATTGTTTCGTTCGTGGATGTTCCCGGCTTTTTGCCGGGCACAGATCAAGAGTGGAGCGGCATTATCACTCACGGCGCAAAACTTCTCTATGCCTACGCCGAGGCGACCGTTCCCAAATTGACGGTGATTACGCGAAAAGCTTACGGTGGGGCCTACATCGTCATGGGCTCAAAACTTTTGCGGTCGGACGTCAACCTCGCCTACCCGACAGCTGAAATCGCGGTCATGGGAGCGGAGGGCGCGGTGAATATTATTTTTCGCGAGGAGATCGCCAAGTCGAAGGACCCGGCGGCCGAGCGGACTCGTCTCACGAAGGAATACGAAGCCAAGTTCAGCAATCCTTACATTTCCGCGGAACTTGGATACACGGACGAAGTCATTGAACCTGCCTTGACGCGAAAGAGACTGATCGACGGAATTGAAATGCTGAAGAATAAACGGGAGACCAATCCACCCAAAAAACACGGAAATATTCCGCTGTGAAACCACTTGAGAAACCACTTGTGAAACCAGTTAATCGGGAATCTTATGCGGCGTGAAATGTTCAAGAAAGTGTTGATTGCCAATCGAGGCGAAATCGCGATTCGTATCACCAGGGCCTGCCGCGAACTTGGCATCTCTTCCGTTGCCATTTTCAGCGAGGCAGACCGCGAAAGCTTACACGTCATCCTGGCGGATGAAGCCTATAACGTGGGGCCGGCTCCCAGCCGGGAATCCTACTTGAATATTCCAAAGATCATCGAAGTCGCCAAAAAAACCAAAGCCGACGCTGTTCATCCGGGATATGGTTTCTTGTCGGAGAATACCCACTTTGCAAGGGCCTGCGCCAAAGAGGGAATTGCCTTTATTGGCCCCACGCCAGAAAATGTGGAAGCGATGGGCGACAAGCTTTCGGCCAAGGCCTTGATGAGAAAGGCTGGAGTGCCCACCGTCCCGGGCAGCGATGGCGCGGTCGACACCATCGAAACCGCGCGAACCCTCGCTCAGAAGATTGGTTATCCAATTATCATCAAAGCCTCCGCGGGCGGCGGCGGCAAAGGCATGCGGGTCGTTCGCCAGGAAAGCGACCTGGTCAGCGCGTTTCGGGCTTGCCAATCCGAAGGTCAGAATTATTTCGCCGATCAGACTGTCTACATCGAGAAATTCATCAACGATCCGAAACACATTGAGATTCAGGTGTTCGGCGATATTCATGGCAACGTCTGCCAACTGTTCGAGCGCGAGTGTTCGGTTCAGCGCCGCCACCAAAAGCTGATCGAGGAAGCTCCAAGCCCTTCGGTCCCACCCGAAGTGCGAATGAAAATGGGCGAAGCCGCCGTACGAGCCGCCAAGCAGATCAACTATGTCGGGGCCGGTACGATCGAGTTCATTTTTGATAACTCGACCAAGGAATTTTATTTTATGGAAATGAACACCCGGCTGCAGGTCGAACATCCGATCACGGAGCTGACCACCGGGGTAGATCTGGTCAAAGAGCAAATTCAAGTGGCGCTCGGGAATCCACTGAGCTTCAAACAGTCCACTTTGCAGCAAACGGGCCATGCCGTCGAGGTCCGTGTCTGCGCCGAGGACCCCATGACTTATCAGCCCAGTCCGGGAGTGATCCGCGCCTGCCGACATCCCCAGGGTCCCTTTGTCAGGGTCGACTCCTACGCCTACCCGGGCTACGAGGTGCCGATCTTTTACGACCCGATGATCGCCAAAGTGATCACCTGGGGGGAATCACGGGAGGAAGCCATCCACCGAATGCAGCGGGCGCTGGCGGAGTTTATTATCTCTGGAATCAAATCAAACATCCCGCTTCTCAAATCAGTTTTGCGGCATCCTAAATTTAACGACGGAACTTACACGACACAGTTTCTGGAGAAAAATTTCGAAGTGATTGAACCAGAATTCTTTCGTGAGATCGACGACGCCGTTTTTTTGATCTCCGCCGCGATCACCGCGTTCAATGACCGAAAATCAAAGGATGTTCGACAGTTGAACGTGGCCTCCAAGTGGAGGCAGGTCGGCCGCAAAATGATGCTGCGATTATGATGAGCGCGGGGTGGATGATTAGCGCGAAGTATGAAATAAGCGCTGATGAGATGAGCGCCGTGTTTATGAACTTGGAGGGTCCATGAGTTTTGAGGGTCAAAGGTTCGGAGAGTTCCATGTATTTTGAAGCCGAACTCAAAGGCCTTAAATATAAAGTCGACGTCGTTGAGCTGCGCGGCACCTGGAAAATATCGATTCAAAAGGAAGGATCGGATTGGCAACACTATGACATCAGCAAAAAGGACTACCAGCGGACCGAATCGTATTACAGTTTCCTCTTCAAGGGCGTATCCTATCTGATTGATGTCATCGGCAAAGATACTGAATACGAAGTTTTCACCCGCAATTCTTTTCGCAACGTCAGGATCTTCAACGACGAAATGCTTCTTCATGAATCCCTCAAACGGGGAGGCTCCTTCGGTGTGGAAAAGGATTTGCGGGCTGGAATGCCCGGGAAGATCATCGAGATTTTCGTAAAGGAGGGCGAATCAGTGAAAGCAAACAAGCCCATTCTCATCATGGAAGCCATGAAAATGGAAAACGAGATGCGCTCGCCCCGCGATTTACGAATTAAGGAAATCTGTGTTAAACAGGGCGATAGCGTGGAATCCGGCGCCGTTCTCGTAAAATTCGATGAGGTCGAAGGCTAAGAAACCTTTCACCCGCTTCGATGGCGACAAAGGTCCGACTGATAGCCAGTTAGAACAAAGCTACTTTAATCGTTGGGAGCTGGTGGCGAAAATAGATGCCTAACCCCATCACCAAATTCTTTAAGCTCTCTCTGATGATTGGCTGCAAGCATAAGGAAGGTCGTACCACCAGCCGTGATAGCCACAATTTGATAAAGAGACTTTGCACGGCTTGACCTAAGTATTTGGTATCTTAATAGGGCCAAGCTGGCCTTTGCGTCCTCTGCCGGACCGACCACCAATTTTCTCGCTATCTCCGCCGTTGCGCCTGGCGCAGTTTCTTGCACGAAGGTTTTGCTCCAAACATCCACACCCTGCGAAGAATCTTCTGCCATCGGCTGAGCTTTTCCCATCACAGAGTCCCAACCCTGCCTCATGGAAGGATCGGTAGGCTTTAGCGCCAAGGCCATCTCTTCAGTTATTCCTTGATCACTAAACCTCTTGGCATAGACAAATGCCCACGCATTATACTCACCTATTTGCCTTAGGAGTTGTGCTTCTTCGGTAGCTAGCGTGGAAAGGTCGCGGGCGGTCATGACTGCTGCCACCCCATGACCCGCGGCTACACCGCCCATTGTTCCCGCAATAATATCAACACCAGGGTCATTAGATTTAAAACTCAAAGCCTCCGCCCCTAAACTCGTTGAAACGAGGACAATCAACGCGCTCTTCACGATTTTCATATCTACTCCCTGGACGTCCCCACACATGCCTTTAGTGAAAGTTTGCAATGCCAATGCCAGGGCGTTAGATAGCGTCGCTCAATTGGTTAGGCAATTCTTTTGCAAATTAGGGCTTTCGCGGCTCTTCCTCCGAAACTTTTACAAGAACAGGGGGAAAGTAATACCGCCGATGGCCAGCCACCGGGCGGCTCTTACGATCGATCAAACAATCAAACAATAAAACAATCAATCAATCAAGAAAGGCCTTCTTATGCTGCTTGGTAACCACAAACTATGGACAAGTTCCACTATTGATTTCTCAATCAAGGTATTTTGAGTTGCTTGCTAAACTCCAAAGCCTTTTCGACAATGCCACTGAGCTTGACCTGCGGAAGTGCTCGCATCACCCCTCCTGCAGATGTAGCGAGCACGGGAGTTATTGCCGTCGAATAGGCGGCAATGATTTGATCAGCCGAGGCTCGATCGAGCTCGTCCCCTGAGTTTGAAATCGATTCTACCAGGCCGAGGCTGGGCAATTTTTCCTTGGGCGTTCCGGCAAAATTATGAAATCGAAATGACCTCCAATCGAAATCAAAATCCGCCCAAGACGGCAACGTGAAGCCAAATCCCAGGCCTGCAACTGTCAAGGGTGCCCAAGCAGGAGCCGCCCAAATGACAAGAGCTGAGGCGCCAAGACCGATTAGAATATTTTCGGCCGTGTGCACATAGCCGCGATTGACCATGATATTGCGAAGCTCACGCGCTGGCACACAGGCATCAGGGTGATTGTGAAGGTAGTTGCCAACGAGCTCACCATGATCCAAAAGAGAAAGTACATCATCGTCGATGACACCCCGTTTGAGCTTGTCGCCGATTCGAGATTGATGCTTAAGGATTTGACCTCGATAACTGCCAATGGCTTCCAAAGCTTCACGAATTTGCAAATCGGAGGGGCTGGGAAACCCCAAGTGTCCAAGAAGCAAACTTCCAGACACAAGGGATTGATAAGAGCCAGCTGGCAGTTTGGGTTTAGATAAGTCTTTCAGGTGCAAGCCTTCCTGACCCATTTTTTCATCTTTTGATCCAACCCTTGAAGATCGAACAAAAAGCAAAGCTGAATCTTCAAAGACCTTTGCTTCCTCAGGCGTGTATTTGCCCGAGGCCACGAGCTGGTCGCTCTTGTCTTTGATTTGTTGAATGTAATTAGCCAATATTTCCGTTGCCTCTTTACGCTCTTCATTACTTAGAGGTTGCAATCTCTGCGGTCGATAATTGCCGAGTTTGTCAAGGCGAAGCATGTCTCGCCAGCCATTGAGATTGGAATCCACCTCCCGATCGCCGATTTGATTGCTCACAAGCGCAAGATTAATGCGCGCCTCATGCACACCTCTGCGAATTTTATCCAGGTCCTGCTGGCAGCTTTCATCGTGCGTGCCAGCCTGACTTACGCATGCCAACAGACGGTCGGCAAGTTTCTTGTCAGCTTCGATTCGTCCACGATAGGTCATGTGAACCGCCCTAAGTAACGCCAGGCCATGAGAGTAAGCCGACGACCCTTCGTGAATTCCGTAACCATACCGGGGGGAATTTGCATCGGCTTGCGCTTTGCAAACGAGGTCGGCAGCAGCTCTCTTCACACCTTCAAGTGGCTCCGCAAGACTTTGGCTGCCAAACGGAAGCGGGCAAGCTATAAGAATTGCGATCAACGGTCGAGAAGGTCCCATGGGATTACAGCGATGCAATGATCTTGCCTGAATTGCGAGACGGTTAGCGGTGAGGTTTCTTAAGGACCTCTGCAGGATAAATTAGAGGTTCACAGCCGTTGAACTTTCAGCCAACAACGAAACCCTTACACACTTTGATAAGTTTCACCGACTGCATTGTTTTTTGGTCTCATTAGGCGCTTCCCTCAGGTTGGCGCTCAAAGCGCCCCACAATCAATACTGAAATTTCAAAAAGAAGATAAAGAGGCACAAGCATAATTGTCATACTGATCACGTCCGGCGGAGTGACAATGGCCGAGACGATCGAAAGAATAACAATAATATACCGCCTCTTGCTGCGCAAGAATTCCTGGGAAACAATCCCCATCATGCCGAGAATGACAATGACTAATGGCAATTCAAAAGCCATCCCGAACATCACCAAAAAAGTGGTCAAAAAACTCAAGTAATGATCAATAGTGATCATGGGCTTGTCGGCGTCGCCCCCAAATGTCATTAAGAATTCAAAGGCCGCCGGCACCGCCAGGAAATACGCAAAACAGACTCCGATCATGAATAGAACGGTCCCGGAAGATATAAAAATAAGTCCGTATTTCTTTTCTTTGGCATACAGCCCTGGGGCGACAAATTGCCAAATTTGAAAGAGCCACCATGGACAAGAGGCGATCAGCCCAGCAAAGAAAGAGACTTTCAAAAAGGCCATGAACTTATCGACCGGTGCCGTAAAGACGAGGCCGCCGGTGGGCAGATACTTGCGGATGGGCTCACGGAGCACTTCAAAAATCTTATCGGAAAAGTAGTAGCAGACCAACGTTGCCAATAAGATGCCCCCAAAACTGCGGATAATTCGTGTCCGCAGCTCTCGCAAGTGTTCCGTCAACGGCATCGAATCGAGTTCAGACATGCTTCTTATCTTCGCTCGCTTTATGAGTTTCAGATTCGAGCGTGGGCGGCAAAGCCGCCACGGGCACTGGTTGAGCGGCTTTTTCGCTGGAACTCACATCGGAAACGGGAGCCGCTGGCTGGGCCGCCGCCTGTGACTGCTGGACCGCAGGTGGCTGCGGCTGTAGCTTCTGCTGCTGAAGTTGTTGCTGCGGCTGCTGTTGCTGCTTGTGATCAGTTGGTTCATGCAGGGTCCGCTGGAATTGCCGTTTGACCTCATCGGAGCTTCGTCTCAGCTCATTTAATAAACGAGCCAGGCTTCGAGCCACCGCCGGAAGTTGATCCGGGCCAATGAAAACCAGCGCGATGATCCCAATGACCAATATTTCGCTAAGTCCTATACCAAACATGATCGTCACTCTAGCATGGAGCTTTTTAGTGGTCAGTCAAAAATAAGACGAAAGTCACGAGCCCATGAAGACACCCCTTGGGGATATCAGAGCAAACATTTGTGCCGGAGTCAGATGGCTTTTTGAAAAAAGACGCCTGGCATCCATTCATTTAAAAAAATCCGCATCCTGGATCGAAACAATTTGGGAATATAAAGGCGTAAAGCGCGCTAAGACCAAAAAGGAAGTCGAAAAGATAAAGAGAATTTTTAGCGATTTCTATGAGAAGCTCCAAAAATGCGGCAAAGACTAATAAATGGTTTATACTGGTTATGCCTTTGCCTGTTTTCAAGTCTCGCTTTCGGGTCGGCCGACAATCATCTGGCGGAATTAAAATCGAAGTTTCCCTATGGGATACTGGGAGACGACCATGGAATTCTCACGATGGACGATCTCGCGTTGAATGCTTGTGATGCTAAACCGGAGCTATTTGTCCCCACCGGACGTTCTCGTCCATATCAGTATTGGCAATGTTTTGAAAACAAAACGGTGTCGTTCGGTTGCGATAGCGACCACGTTCCTGACGAACGTGAGGGCTTGATGGGTTTGATTATCGTGAAAGCATCAGTCCACGGTGCTCGGCATGAATATATTGCACGTAGGTTCTGGCCCATAGGGGACTGTAAGCGCTTTATCAGAGATGCAGCCAGTTTACTGAAAGGGACCAAGTACGCCTGCATCTCCGGTTCATTTATTGAAAATGAAAAAGATCGCTCCGGCCGTTCATCGATCAGTTGGACCTTTGAGAGAATCAAAACGAAAAAAGGATGCGAAGGAAACGGATGTGAGTTTACCAACGAGTTTAGACGGGACAATTGCCCGAATTTTAAATTTTGACTTTCGATCCCAAAGAGCTGACTGTCAGTCGTAGTTTCTTTATGTTGCGTCATGCTTCGAGCCAAAGATTTTGTTGAGGATGGTGGTAATCATTTTGAGGCCAAATCATCCACTTCTTAGATGCACTCTAAGGAATCTCGCGCCCCTTAATCTTGCCTGGACGACTTCAGCTGATCCTTCGTCAGGGGCACCACCCCCGCTTGAACCAATTGCTCACGGACCATCTCGGAGCCCGTTTTCAGGTAACGGTCATAAAGGCGCAAAATCCCTTCGTCGCTTTTCACGCAAGAGTGGTGACTGATGTAGGTCAGGACATCCACGAAATCCAGGAATCGATCCGCGAACAACATGTAGACCGAACCGACTTGGTTCTGGCGCGCCGAACCCGCCAGGTTCCGATAAGCAGCCCCACCCAAACCCGCGTAGTAATCAATGTCGACCAGGCTTCGACTGAGGGAATCGCCAAAAAATCCACTAATATAAAGAGTCCGATCCGCCAGTCGCTTCAAGACTTCCAGCCGGTCCGGAACTGAAGGGTCCAAACCCCGAAGATACATTTCCGCCAACGTCGCATTTTTTCTCTGGCCTGACTCGGTGACTTCCTCATCGAACAAGTTTCTGGCATCCAAATAATGCTCAAGCAAATTGACCAGGTAATCCTGCGCCATGGATGGCGGCCGCAGCTGCTTGCGCGAAAGGCCGGCTTCCACCATTTCGGCGAAGTATTGCCGCGGGTTCAAAAAGAGATCACTTGAATCTTCCTCAACCGTTTGCTTTACGCCCATATATTCATGCTACTTATCGGAGAGTCCTCAGTCCTATTTTACGGCCAGAGCGTCTCAAAATAAGACAGAATACTAATAATTCAGACTGAAGTCGGTGGGATGCATAAATTTTGTTTCTACTCCTTATTCATCCTTTTTCATCCTTATTCTTGAATCTTGCGTGAATTGTTTGTCGATCGCCTTCAACGACTTTGCCAGCGCAGATTACGCCACTTTGAGAT
>PSRN01000037.1 GCA_003176075.1 Bdellovibrio sp. | reverse complement strand
CGATTCTTCTGTTTGCCCATAAATTCCCCCTCCGATTTGGACTGTTTTGTGTCCACTGAAAGGGGGGAAGGTCATATGTCTGTTCGCGGTGGAAGATTTCACCAGGCAAGTCATCAAGGCTCGCGCTGAGCGGTGAATTCCATAGATAATCCGTTGTTCCTTGCGCAACTCCGCCAAAAAAGTTTCGATTTGAGCCGCTTGCTGAGGAGTGCAGTCAATCACCATTCGGAGTGTTTCATCGTACTTTTTAAAATCGCTATTGGTGACGAGTTCAGACTTGTATTTCCGTGGCTCAAAGCGGCCGAGCGGAAGGTCGTACTTCAGGAGAATCGCGGAAATCAGGGTGCGGATTCCACTCACCACCCATTGAATCAGTCGGAGGCGATCACGACTTTGCGTTATCACCTCTGAGGCAAGAGACTTCGGGGGCCACGTCCATTTCATACGATCAAGACTGACTGGACGGGCGGACAAAAAGTCACCATTGAGGATATTCTTGAGGCGGCCCAGCACCAGGCGAAGATTCTCGTCGGGTGGAATGCCTTGGGGCTTGATCAAGAGTGAGAGAATCACTCCCTGCCGGTTCTCCAGGGGCTGCAACCGGCAAGATAAGCCGGTGAGTTGGGGAGGGTTCTCATCACCCGCGGGATGAAGAATGACGGCGCCTTCGGGATGACCCTTTTTCACCATGTCTTCGGCCAGAGTAATGGCTCCGCCCTTAAATTGCGCGATGGTGTTGGCGGGGCTGAGCTCGTACTTGGCGACAGATAGGTCAGCGCCAAGGTCACGAGCTCTGCTCATGGAGACATGGCCGACCCGCAGTTCAAGGCCAAAATCATTTTTCGCCAGCATTTGCAAACCTTGCAGCTCTTTGGCCAGACTCGGCAGAAGTTGGTTCGGCACCAGGAGTGTGGCGCCGTCGCCACCGAACACAAAGGGGATTTCAATCTCGCCCGCGCGATTCAAAACACAAGTGATGGAGGCCGCTCCGATCAAATTGACCTCGCCATAGCGGCCTTCTTTGATGGCGCGCGTGGAACCTTTGACGTCGGTAATGATCACCGACCAAGAATCGGGAACCCGAACAAAGGTTGAAGGGTCAGCTAAACGGGAGAAATCACGGAAGGATGCGAGCTCCCGGTAGAATGACGAATCGTGTTCCATAAGAAGTTACGCTCGCATCAAGTGGACCGGAGGTCAATGGAGCCTAAAAAAAGGGGGCAGGGCTCCACCCCCCGTTCAGAACGACCCTCCCACCTTTTCCCAAATCGCCGCCGGCGGAATTCCCAAATCACAACCAAGGAAGTCAGACCCTGAACCGCCAATGGAATTTTTCTTGCAAAGTGAGGGGCATGGCGTTTTGGAAAGGCGTGAAAAAAGTTTTGCGTTTAGCTCCCGGATTTATTTTCTTTCTCGGCGAAAGGGGGGGCTGGGCAAAGGAACCTTTGATCACTGATTATAAGGACCACTACAATTTGAATCCTCTGACGCCCAGGCGGGGATTCAAAATGGGATTCATCGACGACTCCGTGGTGGAAGGATACCCACCGATCAAAACACTCGAGGGCCGTCTGCTTTTGGGTAGCAACAGTTCAATCGCCTATGGACTGGATAACAATTGTGTAAAGGCGCAGCAAAAAAATGTGAAGGCCGAAGATCTGCGGTTTCGCAAGTTGGCTGAAGCGAACGTGCGGGAGTTGTGTAAAGTGGAATCCAATCCCTGGCATTTCAGCACCGTTCATACCAGCTTGCAGCAGCGGATCGACGCCCGCCTCGCGAAACCCGTCCTGATTTATTTCGAGCATTGGAGGATTATGCCATTCACGGCAACCAACGAAATCGCTTATACCGTGTGGGAGGCCACCCGACCCGTTCCGCAAGTTCGTTTCGTGGATGTTCTTGATGAGTTTCCTTTCTCCGAAGGTGAATACCGCAATTACAAGCACGGCGAGTTCGAAGGTCGGGTGGTCGAAGCCAGCGTGGAGGGGTTCCTGCGCGAATCATACCTTCTCCAGATTCAGAGAGGACCCGGTGGAAACGACTTCGTGTGGATGAATCTGGCTTCGTCCCGCCTCTATGACTTTATTATTCAGGCGATGTCGACCTCACGTCTTCTAAAAATTAAATTTCTTTACCTTTATGAGATCGCCCAGATCCCCACTTGGTTGCTGCACGGATACCGCACCTATTTCCGCGTTTACCGCGTGGAAATCCTGGATGAGACAGCGACCAAATCTGAAAAGCCGTCCTCGTGAGGAGCGCAAAATTCGATTTTCAAGTTTCAACGCGGACATGCGGCATTCGGTGGAGCGAAAGTCGGATCGAACGTTCCCCGCAATTGATAAATAAGAAACTTTTGCGCGGGTCGCAGGTAAGGATTGCGAAGATCCAAACGATTTGTTCGACCCATATGATCCGATTCATCAGGAGGATCCCACTGACCCATATGATCGATAAATAGACTGTCGGTGAACTCTGTGGTGCTGGTATAGAACCGTCCAGCGAGAAAGGTTTGGATCGCCGCCGATGGCCGTGAAGAAGTCGCTTGCGGCGCGGAAGATACTTGCCAGAAACTCAACCCCGCTCCGGGCAGGATGTAAGCGGGCGGATCTCTCCATTGGGCTTGCAAAAAAGTTTCCCCATCCTTTCCCATCACCTTAAAACCACTTTCCCGCGAAAGGAAAATCTTGGCCGGTTCAATGCGTCCACCCCACGATACCAAAAGTGACCGGACGGCTTCTCCGTCGATCCAATGTCTAAGCAACAATTCGACCGGATCCTGGGGTGGGCCGAAGGGCGCCCAATAGCGTAAGAAATTGAAAATTCCAAATTGTCTTCTTTCTTCGCGCGAGACCATCACGCTGACAAAAACCTCCCGAAAGGGCCCGACCGAAGAATGAAAAAAATTAAAAGCGGCGATCAAATAAAAGGCCTGCCTTCCCACGGGCACGGCAAAGAGCCGCTGATCTTGAAGCAAAGCCGATGTCTGAAGCAAGCTTCCATACCCGGTCACCAAAAGGCCTTGAGAGCGCTCGAATGCCAGCGGGCGGATGGATGCGCAGTTGCTGGCGCCTGACACGCAATGGTTTGAACAGACAAACAGTGCTAACAACGCGGACAACTTACGAAAACAACACATCAACCTGAGCTAACAGTGGGGTTTTAAGATGCCAAATTGAGCTTTGCTAGAACGCATTACGAAACTTCAACTGCACCAACAACGCAAAGCGATGTCGAATGTATTAAGGAAAAGTAACTTGACTGATATTTCGGGCTATTGACTTCCAGAAATAGGTAAGAGCTAATTTTTAGGACAATTTACAGGAGGGGGCTCCATGATGGGGAAGGCTATTGCCTTAGTTTTATCTATTTATTGTAATTATTATTATTTATCCTCGGCGCAAGCAGAAGAAAAAATAACACCCGTGGCGGCTTCGCCGCCCACGCTAGGTGTTGAAAGCGTGGGCGGCGGCAAAAATCGCGATGAGGTTTATGAACGCCTACCGCAAGAGCAGATTTTTGGAGCTGAAATTCAATATTTCCGCATGCGCGGCGGCCCTGGCCGCAATATGCCGCGAAGTCATGTTCTTGAATTATGGGGGAAGGCCCTGGACGCCGCCAAAGACGCGGGCATGAACATGGTCAGTTTTTATATTCCATGGGATTTTCACGAGTACGCTGAGGGTCAGTTTGATTTCGACGGCACGGCTGACGACGACGGCGATGGCCAGCCCGATTATCCTGCTCGTGACGTAAAGACCTTTATCAAGATGGTCGCCGAACGTGGGTTCAAACACATCATGGTGCGGCCTGGTCCGTACATCAACGCTGAATGGGGCCATCTTGGATTCGGCGCCATTCCTCTTTGGTTTGATGCAAAATACAAGAACAGTCACATGCGCAATGCTGATGGTCTGCCGACCAAGCTTGTCGATTACCACAATCCGGACCTCTTGCGACACACCAAGATTTGGTTCAAGGCGGTTTACGATCAGGTCATGGCCTCCCACATGGACTTGATTCACTTTGTTCAAGTGGATAACGAGACCAATTACCTTTGGCAATCGATCTACAATCACGATTACGGCGTCCCCGCGATGGCCCGCTATCGCAATTTTCTCCGCCAAATCTATGGCGAACTATCCGCCGTCAACAGTCATCATCAGCGGCAATGGAAAGATTGGGGTGAGATTCAGGCTCCCCGGCAAGCGGGATTGAATTTCAATGAGGATCAAGACTGGTATCGGTTTCACGATGATGAAATTCACCGCTATCTGAGGATCGTGCGTGGGTTTTGGGAGGGTCTGGGAGTCAAAGAACCGCAGGTTCTGTTCACGCTGGCGGAAAGTTACAATGTCAGCGAAAAGGGTTTGCTCCCCAATTATCGGCTTCGCAATGATCCGCAGGTGGGCCTCCTGACGGTGAACCTGTACCCCAAGACCAGTGAGTCCGACAATCAGGCCTTCTTGAACAACCCTTTCAAGGCGGACCACGATGTGATGGCGCAAGAAACCGCTTCGGAGCAGTACCTGGGGCGTGGGCACCATTGGGTGATGGGGCCGGAGACTCAAGCGGGGTGGTGGAAAGGCACGGATATTTCGCCGGCCGCCCGGCAGCAGACCTATTTGACCGTCCTGGGTCACGGCATGAAGGCCATGCTTGTCTATTATTTCAACGAGGGTGACAACTTTGACGCCGAATGGCCCCGCCAGCACATTCAACCGGGCTATGAAATGATCAAAAGCCGGCCTGAGTACCAAAATCTTGCAATGGATCAGCTTCCTAAATTGTTTTGGACCGAGCTGCAGAAACTCACGGACCAAAGCTTGTTCGAGCACAACTTCTACTTTGGCTATAACGTCAAAGACGAAATGATTCGCGCCCCGGAAGACGCGTGGAAGCTCTATTTTGATGCGCCCCTTGACCGGGATGGAAACCGACGGCCTCACTTTGAAGTCTTGCAATCCATAGGACAGAAGTTGATCAAGCCCCATGGGGATTGGCTGCGGCACTCGGTTTCGCTGAACGATTCAGTCTGCCTTCTCAAGGACGTCCGCGAACACGGTCCCAGCAAGGTCAAGGGGATCGATTCAGATAAGCTCAACGCTGAATGGGCAGGTGGCCTGGTTGGTTATGCGCTGAACACCGGCATCAATATGAAGATTATCCACTGGGGCATTCAATCGGTCGACGAGATGGCAGGATGTCGCATTCTTTTCCACCAGGATAACGGCAATACGGCCCCCGACCTGGCTCAAGCCCTGAATAAAATGGCCAGAGCGGGAATGGTGGTGGTCAATCTCCTGGGGGATTCGCTGGCGCAAAAAGTGGGTTTACCGGTCACGGGCCGTGAGGTCTCAGGAAAAAGCAATGTCTATGTGACGACCTTGCAAGCGGCCTCCGGAGCGGCAGTTTCCACGCCGATACCCAACTCGGATTTCACCGTACCGGGTTCTCCCGTTTTCAATTATCAATGGCCGGAGAAGGCAAAACGGTGCCTGCCGGTCTTGCAATCCCCGGGACGGGATCCATCGGTCGCCCGTTTGGTTACCGGCTACCGCTGCCAGCTGGGACGCGGTCTCTTTTATCAGGTGGGAGTGCTTTTTTATGATTTTTACAACGGCAACGACTATTCCGATCGGGAAGACGCCGCGCCGAGAGCGGAATTCCTGCGCTCCTTGTTGCGCCAGGAAAAGATCGTCCCGCAATTGCAGGTGGCGGGCAGTCACCAGCGGATTGTGGCTTTTGGCCGTCAGGGCGCCAATGATCCACGCCTTTGGATCACCGTCAAAAGCGGGGAGAGGACGCCGACCGATTTTCGGTTAAAGGTGGAGCAGGTCGATCCCAAGAAAAAATATGTGGTGAGTGATCTGCTGCGTGAGCAGGAACAGGTTGTCAGCGGCGCGGAATTGCAAACCAAGGGTTTTGCAGGAAGTCTTGAGGGTCTTGGAAGCACTGTCTATTTTCTTTCCCCCGCGGGTGAATAGGGTTATGTTTTCCTCTTCAACAGAGGAGAACGATGAGTTTTTTAAAAGTCACCGCGATGAATTGGCAGCGTTCGAAATTTTGGGGCCAATTTTGGCCCCTGCGCAAGTTGAGTTTGTTTTTGATCCTTTTGACGATCGCGGTTTCCCTGGGGCCCATCCACGCCGACCATTACAATAATTTTCTTATTTTCCGGGCTTCTTTTTTTCATTTGTTGCAGGGTCAAAATCTTTACGGTCTGTTTCCAGCGGATCATTTTGATTATTACAAGTACAGTCCGACCTTCGCGCTCTTGATGGCTCCTTGGGCTCTTTTTCCCACCGCCATCGGGGCTGTACTTTGGAATCTGGTGGGCGTCTTGGCGATGTTGCTTGCGGTTGCTGGACTTCCTCTCGGCAACAAGGAGAAAAGCCTCTTGATTTGGATGGTTCTGCCGGAATGGATTGGTTCCATGCAGAACTTCCAATCCAATTGCCTGATGGCGGCCCTGGTCGCTGGTTGCGCCTTGTTGTTGGAACGGAACCGTGTGGTGTGGGCGGCCTGTTTGGTGGCTCTGGCGATTCATATCAAGATTTTTGGCGTGGTCGCGGTGGTTTTGGCGGCCACTCATCCGCGCCGCTGGGTGTTTGCGGCGGCGCTGGTGGGCTGGACGCTGGGCCTCGCAATTTTGCCGCTCGTCTTTTTGACTTCTTCGCAGCTTCTCACCGAATATGGGGAGTGGTTTCATTTGCTCCGATGGGATAACGCTCAGTCGGTCGGCTACTCCGTCATGGGTATCTGGGAGGGGCTGACCGGACAGCGCCTTCCCAATCTGCCGGTTCAATTGGCGGGAGCGCTGGGGCTGTGTCTGCCCGTCGTTCTGCAAAAAATCAAAACGCAACAGGATCGGATGATTTATCTCGGTCAACTTCTGATTTGGCTGGTGATCTTTAATCACAAAAGCGAATCTCCCACCTTCGTGATCGCGATGTTTGGTTTTGGCATCTGGTATTTCTTCTCGCCCCGGGGAAGGCCGCAGAAGGTGATGGTCTTTTTGACGCTATTGATGGTTTCGGTTTTTTTCTCCGACGTCTTTCCCAAGGGAATCCGCAACGATTACGTGGAGCCTTTGGCGATGAAGGCGTGGCCTCTTTTCGCGACCTGGCTGTGGTCCCTGGGAGCGATGGTGTGGCCGGCTAGCGTTTCTAATGAATGCCAATCGGCTGTCTGACAACGTGGTCCCGTCCAAAATCAGCTGGCTGAAGTCCGGCATTGACTGTTTTATCGGGTGGTTTCCAGGATGCTGTTCTAGGGCGAAATCAGGACCGCGCCCGGCAGGGAGCGAAAATCATTATCAAGGGTCAACAGAACGTCATTCAAATGTCGGGCGTGTGCCAGAACCATGGCGTCCGCCATTCCCAGCTGATATTCCAGGCTGAAATCACCAGCGAGCATGGCCACCTCCCTTGTCAAGTCGAGCACTTCATAGCGTGATAAGGCCGCCACGGCTTCCATGGCCATGTCCTCAGAAATCTTACCCTTGAGCTTCCGATAAACTTCAAACAAGACCAATGTTGGCACTCGTAATGTTTGTCTTTGTATCGCGGTCTGACAGCGGCTTTGCAAAGGTCCGCCGCTTAAGAGTTCAATCCAAACGGAACTGTCCACAACCATTAGAATTTGCGATCCTTCTTATCCCTTAGGATCCTGTTATCCGTGCTGCTGAGATAAGGTTTCACCATATCGCTGATTCGGCTCAGGGTGCGAATTGGAACGATGTAGGCGACTCCGCCCTTGGCAATGACATCCACTTCAGTACCCGGCTTGAGATCCAAGGCTTGCCTGACTTTTTCGGGAATGACGACTTGATATTTGGAAGAAACTTTCACACCCATGAAGGAGAGGTTAAACTATTTATTGATCGATGTCAATATCGTTGAACTCAGCAAGAAATGGGATGAAGATTTCGGCTCTGCAGCGGAAGGCTTTTAGCTTGCTCGTTGGCTCTTCTTAATGGTTTCGCCATCAATCCTCCCGTCTCAATCAATCTTGTCGGAATCAACAATTCAGGCGCCTTCTCCCCGTAGATTAGATTTCAATTTGAAATAGACGCTGGCCGACGGTCGTTTTGCTGAATTCGACAAGGCTGATTGAGACGAGAGGACCGGTGGCAACCTTTGCCTTCTCGCTCGGCGGGCGCCCACAAAGGGACGTACACAATGGCTTAGGCGCGGTCTCAAGAACAAGCCAGGTTAATTCTGCAGAAGTTTTGGACTTGTCCCGCCGATATGCTAGCCTCCCCTCAATGCCAATTTTCAATTCAGTTTTTTGCCTGCGAAAGATCATCGCGATTCTTGGGTGCAGCCTTGTTGTGTTCCAAGCCGGTGTCTTCGGCACCTCCGCCGCCCAAGGCGGTGCCTTCAGCACCTCCGTAGACGCCGCGGGTTTGGAGGGCGAAGCCGCCATCTGGCACCATTCCGTGAGTCTGATCGACCCTCCCAAATATGGCCCCGATAGCCCCCATTTTGATTACGTCAATCCCCAGGCTCCCAAACGGGGGTCCATCAGCCTTCGCGCCTTGCATCCCTTTGATAATCTGAATTTTATCGCCCACGGGGCAAGATTGGCGCCGTATATTGAAATTCTTTATGACAGGCTTATGGAGGAATCCCGTGACGAGTATGATACTTCGTACTGCCACCTCTGTGAGGGATTGCGCTATTCCTCGGACTATCGGCGCATCACCGTCCGCCTCCGCCCCGATGCTCATTGGCACGATGGTCAACCGATCACACCGGAAGACGTGATGTTCTCGATTCAGACTTATAAGACCAGGAATCAATTTGGGGCGCCTATCAATCCCTACCATTATTCATATTATTCTCATGTCAAAAAGTGGGAGAAGACGGGAGATCGCGAAGTCACATTTTACGCCGATAAAGCGGGAATTCGCGAAATGCCAGCGGTTATCGGGTCACTGATGGTGTTGCCTAAACACTACTGGCAAGGGCTCAATGACCAAGGTTTGCCGAGGGATATCTCGCATTCCACCCTTGAAATTCCTCTCGGCTCTGGTCCTTATCAAATTGCTGAAATTCACCCGGGCGATCGCATCGTTTACCGTCGGGTTGAAAATTATTGGGCGAAGAACCTGTTGACCGCCGTGGGTCATCACAATTTTGAGGAGATCAAGTTCCTTTACTTTGGCGATGAGGGAATGGCTTTTGAGGGGTTCACGTCCCATCACCTCGACTTTTTTCGCGAAAAGAAGGCTGATCGATGGGTGACCGGCTACAATTTCCCAGCCCTCTTGGATGGGCGCGTTCGGAAAGAGCCATTGGAGTTGGAGACCCCGCTTTATCCCCAGGGCTATGTTTTTAATTTGCGGAAGATACGCTTTCAAGACCGTCGCGTGCGCGCCGCGATCGCCTTGGCTTTTGATTTTGAATGGCTCAATAAATTTCTATTCCACGATCAATATCAACGGATCTCGAGTTACTTCGCTGGACCGCGACTGTCAGCCCAGGGGTTGCCCGGACCGGCGGAGCTGGAAATTTTGGAACCCTATCGATCAAGAGTCCCTGAGGAGGTATTTACCAAGGAGATTCGCGTTCCGGTCAATTGGGATTCAAGGGAAGGGCAGACCAAGGATTTGCGGGCCCACCTTCGTCAAGCCGTCACGCTCTTGCAGGAGGCCGGATGGCTTATAAAAGATGGATGGCTGCAGGATGGGAATGGTCAGCCTTTTGCGATTGATTTCTACATCACTACAGATTCTGAGTTTCGCATTTTGAATGGATTTCTTAAAAATCTGGCTAAGCTGGGAATTCACGCGCAGGTTTGGCAAGTCGACAACAGCCGTTACCGCAAGCAGATCGATAAATTCGATTTCGATATTGCCTTTTCAACCTTCGACGGATCGCCATCCCCCGGCAATGAGTTGACCGCATATCTTAGCTCGGAAAGCGCTGATCAGCCCGGGAGCCCCAACCTTGCGGGGATCAAGAACCCCGTTGTGGACGCCCTTATTGAAAGAATCGTCGAGGCGACGGACCGAAAATCGTTGGAGGACGCGACTCGTGCCTTGGACCGGGTCTTGTGGTGGAATCAGTATATGATCCCCGGCTGGGGGACTCGGCTTGACCGAATTGCTTATTGGAATCAAATAAGGAAGCCTGCTAAAATGCCGACTTGGACTGACGGTTTTCCCGCCGTTTGGTGGTACGACGAAAAGGCGTACGTTCAAAACGCCGGCGTGAAGTGAGGCACCGTGAAGAAGGGATCGAATTAATGAAACCCAAGGTTGTGTTGGTCGACGATGAGCCAGATGTGACGGAATTGTTCTCGCTTGTTTTGCAATCTCCCTCCTATGAAATAGAAATCTTCAATGATCCGAGCGTAGCTGTCGAAGAAATGATGATTCGCCCGCCAGATGTTCTTTTTTTGGACTATTGCATGCCGGGCATGAATGGTGATGAAGTGGCTTTGGCTGTCGGGCCAAAAATCTCGAAGGCTTTGATCACTGGAAACTTGGACATTCAAACGCAGGCGAAGTTCGATCGGATTTTTCTAAAGCCCGTCGCCATGACTGAACTCAGGGCGTTTATTTTGGAAAAGATTAGGGCGGATATCTGATGATCGGCATGAGAAGAAAAGGCTACCGCGCCGGCGTGGATTGCCTTTCGGGTTTACACGATAGAGAATGCGGTCGGTCAACGATGAGGCTTCAAAGAGTTCTGTGCATTCGTGGCGGACCGAAAGATCCTGGTAAGACTTGCGGAAAGCCGTTTCCGCTTCGGGTGAGGAACTGATCAGAGCGAAGCGATCAAGCTGGGGGTATTTGGCGGATTCTTGTTCAATCCATGTGGCCGCAAATGCGGAGGTGCCAACGGAGCCGCCCCGGGCGGCGGAGCTCGTGAAGCCACTTGTGGCGTAGGCACCGACTTGGAGTTCGCGGGAAGGATGGAGGACGACGGAAGTCCCGCGGGTAAAGAACTCCGACATCCAGTCGCGCGCATCAAGGTGATCAAAATCAAAATAAAGAACACGAGAAGAAAGAAGTTGCGTCTTGGCGTAAGGGCCCACAAGACTTTCTTGCGTGTTGACAAAGCAGAATACGACAAGAGCCAGCGTATTCAAAAACCAAAAAAATGGCCGAAAAATCCAGCGAAATCCGGGACTGTCAGCAGCCAAGGAACAGGCTCTTGCCATGAACACGAGGGAAAGGGCCAATATGGGGTAAAGGTAACGCTCCTCCTTATGGGGATAAATGCTGTGGGTCACCACGTAAGAAAGCACAGGGACAAGCAACAAGCCATACTCCCGAAAGGCTTGCAGCCATTTTCTGGCAAACACCAGGCTCACTGGAAAGAACAACGCCCCCAGCCAGGTCAGCCAAGTATTGTACCAGGGCATCACACCGGATTTAGATTGGTCCTGATTGAAGACAAAATAATCGTGCAACGTCTGAAAGGGGTAGCGACCATAGCCCCAGTCGATCAGCCCTTCCGCGACCAATAGAGCGCAGCCGCAGACCAGTCCATAAAGAAGAGCTTTCGCCCGTCGACGGAAGATCAGAACAAGGCCCCATGCCAGATAAATAATGCCGATTTGAAAGCGGGCCAGCGTGGAGAAGCCCACCAAAGCCCAACCCCAAAAACTCCGCCAGCCGGGATTCAACCGACGCTCGTCTTCGACGAGGAACGCCACTCCAAGTGTCGTAAAGCCGATCGCGAACGATTCCATAAAACTGCGGGTGCTGGCAAAAGGCATCACGGCATGGGCAGCGCAAAGGTAGAGCGAAATTCGTGCGGCGCGCTTGTCCGGGTGCCTGCGGACCAAGAGATAGACCCCTGCTATCGCCAACAAAGAACATAGACCTTGAAAGAAATAGACCCAGCGAATTTGCCAAAGCGCAAATTTGATGCCGAAGAACTCGCCCAGACCCAGCCAAACGCGCAAAATGTAAACGTAAAAGGGACTGCGATAATCCTGCAGGCCAGGATCAAGACCTTGCGTCCACCGCCAGGCGGGGATCAGATTGTCGAGATAATCGTCAAGTCCTTGCGGACCCCAAACAAAAAAACCGCAAAAGAGTCGCAAGACCAGGGCGAGCCCGAGGGAATAAAAAAGGTGCGTTCGTAGACTTGCATTTTTCACCGCGCATCCACAATGAATGAATTTGCATTCGCGCGCAAGACAATCCCTGCAGCGGCTTCGCCCCCAAGCTGCCGCCACGGATCTACTAACCAGTTGCCAGAGGAACGATCAAGAAGCAGACTTCTTCTATGGTGATAGGAATTGTTCTCGTCTTACTTTTGGTTTCCGCGGTGACCCTTTGGTTTCGTGATTACACTCTCAGTCTGGGGTTGATGCTGCTGACGATTTTGATTTTCGTAACGGTGGGATGTGGATTTCTGCCGGATTGGGGTCTGGCGCAGCTTCAGACTTCCCACCATTTGACCCATCCCATCTGGCAAAAGAAAAATGCCATTATCGTTCTTGGCCTGGGCACGGTTCATTGGTCCCCTCAGGGCGAGGTCACCACCCAGCCCTTGGGCTACCCGCGCGTCTTTGAAGCGGCCCGTCTCTATCGCTCCTGCAAGCACGATGTGCAGGGAGCGGATGGTTGCACGGTCATTTTGAGCGGCGGAGATCCCAGTCACACGGGCACCAGCGAAGCCCGCATGATGGCCAACGAATTGCAGGATTTAGGTTTGCCGGCCAATGATTTTTTGCTCGAAGAGAAAAGTCGCAACACATTTGAAAACGCCAGATTCAGCTGTGAACTGATCAAGACCAAGAACTTCGATCACCTTCTGGTGGTTAGCTCAAACCTTCATGTTCGCCGGGCTTCGTTGTTCTTTACTCATTTTGGCTGCGCGGCCCACCCCGCGCCAGCGGATCAGTGGGAAGCATCGATTTCATTCTTGCCGCTGGCGAAGAATTTCTCGCTTTTGGACATGGTGATGCATGAATATCAGGGTCTCGCTCAATTCTATCTTTTTAATTTTCTGGGATGGAATCCCAAGGGCGCCCCTGAAGCCAAGGGCAAGGGGTCCCTAGACCTAAGCAACCGTTCAAATTGAGGGAACGACACTGCTCTCACAATCCTTTTTCCGCTGATTGCAATTGCTTAGGGCAGAGGGCTTGGATTCGGACTGTAAAGACAATATCCCTGGGGTATGCTTTAGATCCTCGCCTGGAAGCATTTGCAATATCGCTGGTCTGATCCATGTTTTGCAAATTCTCGAGGGCGATTTTGTAGTGAACAAGCGTGTCTTTCCAGGGGAAGCCGCCGATCAGCTTGATGTCCAGATAAAATTTAATCGGGAATCTCTCTTGATCAAGTTGGTCATTCGCATCCAGATATTGACTGATCCTCAAGTCGTTCAGATTTTCAAGAACCCAATTGTCAATATTTTCCCTTAAAATCTCCTTGGCTGCCTCAATCTGTGTGGGGAGCACGCTCAATGGCTTTTGATTAAAGCGGTTTGATGTATTCCGGTGCAGGTTGCCCAACTCAACACTTCCCAGTTCCGTCGTCGAGGGTTTGGTGAAGGGATAGGTCTCCGCCGCGAGCTCCACCACCAGAGAATGGTACTTCCAAAGACGCTCTAAAGAGGTGTAGGAACTCGTGCCCGTGAAGAGGCTGATCGGCGTTATGTAAATCTCAGGTTTGCATTGTTTGGCGGTATTTATCGAGCCAGTGGCCCTACTGAAGGAACTTGCAAGGAGCACTGGCAAAAGGGCGCGGAACATTGGACTCTGCAAGGCGCTATTCATAAAGTTCTGACTCATGGTTCTGACCTCAAATTGCCTTCTGACCGAATCATTGTTGTTGTAGTTGTTGTTGGCCGTGGATCGAATTGTGCTCTAATTCAGCGATTATTTGGCAATTTGCGCGGAACCTAGTCGGAAATTCCCTGTTTTGCAAGATAAAGAGGCTTGGACGCCGGCGGCGTGGGCGGCGAAGGCGCCCACGCATGTCGCCGCCCACGCTTGCGACCAAGGAGCCGGCCAAGGAGCCGACCAAACGCGGGCGTGTATACATCAAAAAAACTTATGAATTGAAATGCGATAGTCCTTCTATCTTTTCAGCAATTATCCTTTTTTTTCAAAAAAAGCACGACAAGTCCACACCGCGCTAATAGACAAGGTCGAAAGAAAAAAACAGAAAACGAGAAAATGCTTTTTGGAGGGGGAAATATGCGGATCTTGATTTTTTTCGGATTGACCTGGCTCACAGTGGCCCAGGCCAAGACTGTTTACCTTTTTGATTTTGATGGAACCCTTGTCAATGACCGGGGGCCAACGGCGAGCTGGATCACTCCTTGGGTCATGAAGCGGATCGACAAGCTCCACACTGTTTTGCAATCCAGTCCAAAAAAACCCATTCCTGTCGAATTGAAAGACCCCGCCCAAATTGCCTATGTGAATGAACGCTTTGGACTGGGGCATGACCCGGGCAAGCCCCTGCGGTGGGACCTGGAACTTCCCGAAGCCCTCCAAATCTCTTCCGAAGAGTTTATGAAGTTTCAACAGCTGTGGGGGACGCGGGAGGGAATGCTGAGGAGCCTCGAGCCCGTCCTCCTCAATCCGGATCCTCTCCATCCTGAACGTGAACGGTTGATTCTTCCGGGATATTTCCGCCTCTTCGATCTGACTTTCTTGTTTTATCGCTCCTCGCAGGAAAACCACCTGCTGAAATTCTACAAAGAAGCGGTCGAGCGGGCGAAAGCCTGGGGCCCTCCCTACACCTGGAAGGGCCGGGCCTTTGAACTCTTCGCCGAAGCCATGGCGCGGCCAGAGACAGTTCAGGATGTGACCGTGTTCACCGCGGGGGGGCAGGATCCCGGTGACTTTTATGCTCTTTTTGATCAGTGGAAGGCGGATGGGCACATTCGAAATTCCACCGGAATCGGCGGCCGACGTCCGACAGTTCTCCCACTGTCATCGCCTGAATCCCGCGTTTTCGGCGAGGAGTTGACGGAACAGAAAGTAACGGTTTTACGCCAAAGATTTGAGTCCTTGGTTCGGTCTGCGGGAGAACCCCACCTGATCGAAGGCAGTGGAGCACTGGCTCAGGCGGGTCACCTTTTGGTGACGGCCGAAGATATCCCCGGAATTTTTGAGGCTCTTCGGCAAAAGGAACTCAGTCTCAGTGGAGGCCGTGGGGCAGACCAGGTCGCCATGCTCCTCGCCAACTGTGGCTCTGAGGAAGAAGTTGAACGCGCCGGGAAACCCCGTGCCCTGTTGATCACCAAGGAACGAAGCGAACAAGCTGTGTCCGCTGAAAGGGTCATGTCGCTCGTGCGACCCCGTCGAATGAGCATTTCGTGCAACCAAGTGAACGAGGTGATTTAAATGATTCACCTTCATCGCGTGACTCGACTGTCTTGTATGTTGTTCCTGTTTTTCTCCGCCACGGCCGCCAGCGCTGCCACGTGCGCCAAGGTGCATGACCCCGGACTCCAAGTCGGTGCCTTCGACACCTCCGCAGTGGTGGAGGAGCGTCCAGCCCGCAAAAAGTCCTACGATGGTGCGATTTATGACCGCTATTTGAAAAAGTTGATTGGCCACTTTACCCTCCATTTGCGCTGGCCTTCGCCGGCGGTTCGCGAACAAATCCTGATGGAGGTCCTGCCGAAGCCCAAGAATCCAGACGATGAAGAAGCAATGATAATTCCTGACTTTTCCGATGCGGATCTAATGGGGGATTTTCGCACGCGCTATCCCGAGAGATACCAAAGGCTCAGGCGGCAACTCGCCGCGATCTACGCGGCAGCGGTTCGGCAAACGGCGCTGCAACCCCGGGACAGGGTCGTTCCACGCGCGCCTTCGCTGCCGTTGATCTTGCTGACCCTGTTGACAAGAAAGACGGCGCCGGGTCCCTATCTTCTGGCCGATTATTTAAAGGGCGAATTTGGCGAGGACCAGTTGCGAATCCTCTTGGGGATGCCGGCGGAAAATACTCCTGCCGACTCATCCGACGTGCTGTTTCCAGGGGGTCTCGACCAGCTGCAAGAGATGGCCCGGCTGGACTATCCGTCAACATTCCGGACTTTCATGGACAAGAACCTGATCAATGTGAAGCGGGCGGAAAAGACCTTGCAAGCGGTGGAGGAGTCCCGAGGGTTCGTGGCGGTGTCATGGACGGCTGGCCTCCCTTACGAGCCCTTTTTTGTGGAGGAACTTTTGTCCTATGTCGAAGAGCGGAATTATGTTCTTCTGATCGGGGCGACACAAAATATCTGGGGAGAACTGCCGGAGATTCTGCTGAACCACCCGCGAGTTCATCTCGTCACCCACACTCTTGAAAATCGCTTCTTGAAAATCTGGAATCTCCCCCTCAACCCCCGCACCGAGAATCCGCTGCAGGCGGCGATAAAGCCGGGAAGCTTCCAGATCGGACAGACGGTGATTGTTTTTAATCCCCATACCATGATCGCTTCGGTTCCCACCGATGTGAATACCTTTTCGCCGACGACCTTTGTATCGACCGGAAGTCTCAATGAACCACGGGCTCTTTTCTCGGCCATCAGCCAGGGGACGAAGGCGGAAACGGCCAAGGGTTTTCACAAGCTCCGAGCCGTCGTGGTGGAAAAAGGAAATGCCGGTGGAGACATGGATTCCGATGGCGTGCAAAACGCCTGGCACGTCCGGCCGATTTCCTATTTTGACGACAGTCAAGTGAATGGCACCCGTGGGTTTATCGATTGGGGTCAAGGCTACATTCATCGCATCGACAATGCGAACCAATGGCGCTTTGAGCGCCGTGAAATCTGGCCCAAGTATGTTTTTGTAGGTGATCCCCACGTCCACGTAGCCGATCAAAAATTCCTTCACGCTTGGATCAACGGGCTGGGAATCCCTGCGGATCATGAATTTTACGTCATCACCGGCGATCTCTTTGACGGCACCTCGGCCAGACACTGGGATTTGGGGAAGATTCTCAAGCTGAATAAGCAATTCCGCGAAGGGTCCATGAATCTTCAAGATGAGGTCAATGGCGTGATTCAATTTATCAACGCCATTTTGGCGCGCTTTCCGAATGCGCGCTTCAAATTGAAAGAAGGAAATCATGACGAATGGTTGCACCGGCTTTTGGAACAACCCCCCGAGTTTCAACGAATCCTCAATGGCGAATTCATCGACGAGTTGGCCTGGGCCGTGAGTTTTTATCGGACCAGTGTGTGGGAGTATATTCTGAAAAACAGGAATCGCAATCTGGAAGGATTGCTGGTGTCCGCGCCTGACCGGCGCAATGAAATCATGAATCGGATTATTCCAGTTCTTGATCCGAATCGTATCGACATTTTGAAACGGGATGATCCCTTGCTGCAGGGACCGCCGCACCGGACGAACGTTCTCAGCCGGCATGGCGATGAACGGTTCAATGGCCGTCGGGGCACGCCCCGCGACTTGGCTCTGGCGGCTCGCGGGGGTGTGAGCGGCCACAACCATCTGATGCTGTGGTTTCATGAGTGGGGCAGCGCTGGCACCGCGGCCAGTATCGAACAGGATTACACAAAAGGAAGCCCGAGCAGTCAGGGGCAAGGATTCTTTTTGATCTACGAAAATGGAACCAAGCAAATGGCCACGCTGGATAGAATCACTGGCACTTTCCGTCAAATGCCGGGCGCGGAGGTCTTGCCGCCGAATCGCTTTTTTGGCAGCGATAGGCTGCGAGTTGTGCCCAATGACAATGATTTGTTGAATCAGGAAGAGCGGGGCGACGAGATCAGGGCAAAACTTCGCGAGCTGTTTGGACGATAGTCCCAGCCAGCGTCTCTTCACCTGCTCTGCCGTCCCCCTCACCCGTGGCGGCTCCTCACCACGGGAGCAGCTCAAAAGAATCGCGGGGTGAAACCGTCTCGCTCCGCACCCAGGCGCCGAATTCGTCTTTCACCAGATCGGGGGTGCCGTTAAAGAGTGGTTCGTCGGGCGTCGGAAACTGGGTCATTTCCAGGCGGAGGGCCGGAATCCCCGGCCATTCAGAAAGAGATTCCTGCTGCTCCGGGCGCCGGGAAATTTGATCGAGGACCCAAGCGTGAATGCGATCGGGATCGAAGAAGATAAAATTCATATGGCGAGCCAAGGGCGGAGCCCAAATCGCCGAGTCCGGATGTTTGAGGGCTTCCTCGACGGTGTACCGGCGCCCGCCATTATGGGTGGGCATCAGCGAAAATGGAATGCGAACATCGCTGAGCCATGCCTGTTGAAACTCTTCATGTAGCAGCCCGGCGATATCCAGAAGAGTGGCCGCGAAGGCGGTGCAGCCTGAACCCTCGTGCCGCCGCGGGCGGGGAGAAAAGCCGTAGTACTTCGGATAAGAGTCCTCGCGGTAAGCTTTCACAAAGTCCAGCATCCGCCGGCAACTGGGTTCCGACAGCACGAAGGTGGCGATGCTGAGGGCGTCTTTTTTCTTGGCGGCCTTGGTGGCGGATTTCAGGACCTCTTCTTCTTTTTCCAGTCGGCCCGGCCAGGCCATCTCCAAGATCGAAAAGCCGACGGCCTCGTTGATCATCAGGTCGGCGCTGAAATCTTGTTCGGAACTGACCGCGCCGGTGATTTCGTGTTCGTTGGAACAATGGATCTCGGTGCTGACATGGCCGATGGAGTGCGGATTGTTATTGAGAACCGCGTTACCTAAACTGTTAATCAGCTTCCTTGGATTTTCCCATATTATAGGAAAAGGTCGGGTTGGAAAAACGTAGAAGCGAAGGAAATTTTCCCCTGCGAACGTCTGCGGAGTTAACACCCGTGGCGGCTTTGCCGCCCACGCTGAAGGCACCGACTTGGAC
>PSRN01000120.1 GCA_003176075.1 Bdellovibrio sp. | reverse complement strand
TGGAGTCCATGGCTCATTATCCGCCACTTATCCGCCACTGTCAAGTTGGCGGATAAAGCCCAATAGCCCCTTTCCGCCATTTTTCCGCCATCCGCCAGCTTGGCGGAAAGCCGAAGTCTCAGAGAGCCCCCTTAACCCATTCCGCTCTTGGTCATTTCCGCCACCACCGTCTCGCGCACCACGACGACCTTGATTTGGCCGGGATAATTGCACTCCTCTTGAATGCGGTCGGCGATTTTGCGGGTCAAGGTGAGAGCCTTCAAATCGTCGACCAGTCGGCTGTTAACGACCACCCGGCATTCCCGCCCGCCATTTAAGATAATGCAGTCGGTGACCCCTTCAAAACTCTTGGCTATGGTTTCCAGTTCCGTCACTTTTTGGTTGTAGGATTCCATGGTCGAGCGGCGCGCCCCGGGACGAGCTCCTGAAATGGCGTCAGCGGCAATAACAAGAAACGCCATATCGGTCGAGGGCGCCTCATCATAGTGGTGGGCGCGCACGGCGTGGACAATATCGGGAGCTTCACCGCGGGCCTGGATAAAGTTGGCGCCAATAACGGCGTGGCCGCCCTCCAGTTCGTGGTCCATCGATTTGCCCAAGTCATGGAGCATGCCCGATCGCCGTGCTTTCTTAAAATCCACCGTGCCCAGCTCCTGTGCCAGCAGACCACAAAGCCAACCGACTTCGCCGCAGTGAAAGTATTGGTTTTGGGTGAACGAATAACGATAACGAAGGCTTCCCATCATTTGCCGGACCTCGGGATGAAGGCCTTCGAGACGAAGTTCTTTCGCCAAACTGTCGCCATCGATGCGAATCAACGAAAAAAGTTCGCGTTTGATATTTTCACATGTACGGCGGATGAACTCCGGCTTGATGGGTTTTCGTTCTTTGAGGCAGCGTTCAAGAACCCGCCGGGTCAGCTCACGCCGGACCGGATCGAAGCCGGCGACGCCAACCAAATCCATCGTCTCATCAACAATCACATCACATCCCGTGCATTCCGCCAAGGTTTGCAGATTGTGTCCGTTGGCATCAACCAGAAATTTCCTTTGCTCGGCGTTTGCAAAATAGACGGGTGGTATTCCTCGTTCGGGGCAGTAGGGGCGGTGAAAGCGCGACAGCGCGCGGTCCAAGACCAGCTTCGCATAGTCTTCGACGTATTCTTGCGTCTCCTCTTCAATCGAGGACAAAAGGCGCGAGGCGCCGAGTTCGGTTTCCTCAATCATTTGCTGGCCCAGTTTCTCGACATAGGCTTCTTTACCCTGCTCGAGTTTTTTGCACAGACGGTCGACGATTTCTTTCACCGCCGACTCATTCCGTGACTTCCTTTGCGCGAAACGATTTTCCAGAACCTTGACTTTGTCCCCATACAGATTGACTTCGCGCTCCTCTTGCCCCAACCGCGATTTCTCTTGATGAACGCGCTGATCCATCTTTTGTCTTCTTTCTTCGATCAAACTTTCAAGGTCTTCGATCCGTTCTTCGATGGCGAGCATTTCCCCTTCCACCCGTCGCCGCACTTCATCTTCGATTTCCTGGGTTCGTTCTTTGCGCTCAAGTTCCTGGAGTTCAACCTCTTCACGGGTCTGATCCAGAATTTCTTGCGCCGCCAGTTGCGCGGCTTTGAGCCGGCTGCGGCGAACCAGACGGTCCGTCAAAAATGCCGGCAAGGCTCCCAGGACCAAGGCCAAGAACAGAAGGCTCAGCCCAGCAGGACTTAAAAATTGGAGTGAGTTCAGGTCATTGGAGAAGAAATTAAAATTGCTCATGGTCTCTTATCGCACGGGCCTTGGGGTTTGTGAAAGAATAACTGATGGATTTTGGCCACCTCGTCCGAAAAAGCCCTGTGAAATTTAATTTTGGTTAAAAAAAAGGGCTGCTAAACTGAAGTCAAAGGGAGCGTCGATCCAGTCGATCCAGAGGGGGCTTTATCAAGCAAGTTTTTGAGCGCATCCGAAATCGCTCCGAGGCCCACCAGCGGCTCATCGCCTCCCTCGGAGACGCCTCGGATTTTATTTGCAAGACAGACCAGGACATTTTGTTTGGTTTTAAACCTGTTTCATTCAATGAAAAATGGGGATTTTTTGGTAAAGTTTCGGTTTTCGAGCAAAGGCCCGAAGCCTCCGATTCGGTGACCCTTAACTTCGCGCTCGGAACGGACCGCTATTTCGCCGAGGCTGAATTCCGCCCTCTCGCCAATGACGGGATTTTGCGCTTTCGCGGTGACCTGTTTAAACTCGAGCGGCGGGGCCATTTCCGCGTCCCGCTGGCTGAACATGTGCAACGAGACTGCAACATCATTGCTCGCCGGGACAAATCGGTCTTTCTAGACGCCAAAGTGGTCAATCTCAGTCAGGGCGGCGCGAAAGTGCAAATGGATCTCTCACCCGTGGCGGCTTCGCCGCCCACGCTCACACCGCGGAGCGTGGGCGGCGTAGCCGCCACGGGTGTTTCTCCCATGGTGAAAGACGAAAACTTGCGGGTTGTCCTTCATTTGTGCGGCCGCTGGCGGGTCGAGGTTCTGGCCCGCGTTCGGCACGCGGTTGTCGAGGGCGATCAGAATTTCCTGGGTCTAGCTTTCAGCTTCGAAAACGAAATTTCGCGCCGCCAGCTGATGGCGGCGGCTATGGACTTGCAGCGGGACTATTTTCGTCAACTTTAGTCTGGCGGCGAACCGCTTTTAAAGCGGCCCCCAGGGGGACGGGCGGCTTGCCGGCCAAAATTCGAATTTGATCAAAGAGCGAAACCTTTCCTGAATAAAAACGTTCAATCAGCGGCAGCGGCAACCGGTAAAATCGCTCCAAAATCCGATATCTTGTCTCGCTTTTTGCGGCCAAGAACATCATCCGATTGAGCATGGCCAAAAAACGAAAGCGCCGCTCATCGCGGTGAAAATTGAGCTGCATCACTTTTTGCATCGACGGGACGGTCAAATTTGAATGATCCATCAGATCTTGAATCATGCGAAGGGTGAAAGGGAGGGTGTATCCCGTCACGGGATGGAAATAGTTGGATTGGGCACCGAGGACAGGCCATTCCGAGACGGCCATCGCCGGCGGATTCATCGCCAGCGGCAAGGCTCCGGTTTCACGGCGAAGAACTTCGCCAATGCGCCAGCCTTGGCGTTCCGCGTACTGATAGATCTCCCGCTCAATTCTTTCGACCCGAAGACCGGGATGGTTGCTGTAATACGTGTCTTCGATCAGTAGCTGATCGGAGGAGAAGGGCAGCGTGTAGAAGAATCGATAACCATCGATCTGCGGCACCCGCACGTCCTTAAGAATGGGCCAGCGCAAGTCATGAGGTCTCTGTAAACGGACTTCCAGCCCGACAAACTTTTGCCAACCAAAAGATTTTGGATCCGCCAAGGGTTGCCATCCCCCCGCCATAATGACGGAATGGCAACGCACGAGCGTGGGCTTTGATGCCGCCACGGGGAGCGTGGGCTTTGATGCCGCCACGGGTGTAGGTCCTTGACCGCGGATTTCCAGCAAGGTTTCACCGTCGCTATCTTTTTTCCACCCTGTCACTTCGCTATTGAGACGAATGAGAGGCGGCGTCGGCTTTGATGTTGCCGCGGATCCACATCTTGATGCGATTTTGGCGGCGAAGTCCTCGGATTTCAGGCAATGGTAGGAACGCTCCAAGACCCGGTGGTGAGACGGGAAAAAAACCTCGTACCGGTCCCAGCTGTGACTCAATAGGGGAAGGAACCAGGGCCGCGATCTTTCTGGAATGTCACCCTCATGAAGGCACCAGGTGTGGTTGCCACCCAGCTGGGGGCTGCGCTCAACGAGAAGCGTGGAGATGTGCGGGTGGTGGTGCTGAAGAGCCGTGAGAAAAAGACCGCCGGCCAGGCCTCCCCCCACGATGACCAGATCATAATGTTCCACCTTCGGGTCCTTCATTCAGAATGATTTATCAGGAATTGCTGAAAAGGTCCAGCGTGGGGGGCGAAGGCCAAGTCGGTGCCTTCGGCACCTCCGCAGACGCTACGGGTGAAGAACGGCCTCACCAGGTTCGGCCGAGGGAATCGACGCTGAGTTGATGAAGCGTCAAACCTTTATTGATCTTGTAAGAATTGACTTCAATTTCGGTTCCTCGCTGGTTCTTCAGATTCTTGATCACCATCTTGTGGGGACGAAGAACCGCACCGATGCTTTTGTAGTCTTGAAAAAAGATGGTCTTCACCTTGGCGTTCTTGCTGAAATAATCGATCTGGACGGGGACCTCGCGGTGGGTGTCGATCCACACCTGGGCTTTCTCGTAAGGGCTCACTCCGGGTGGGATCTTGGTTTCAAAAACGTCATAGCCGACTCCCTGCCGGGTTTCCGTCTTCATCAAAGTGATTTCGGACCTGCGGATCACCGACGGGTTGAAGTCTTCGTAGCGGAGCTCGGAGCCGAGAACCCCCCCGGCGTCGTTTTGTTCGGCCATCACCACCTTGCGGGTTTGTTTGGTCGAGGGCAAATAGATCCATTGGTTTTCGCTCGACTTGTCGACGATACTGAGCAGGCCGGTTCCTTTCAGGTCGGTGGGTGCTTGAATTCGGGCCAGCATCCTTTGCTCCTTGCCGAACCCCGCCCGCTGTACCACCAGCTCGCGGACTTTCGCGCTACCGTCCGGGCTTTGGATGGAAAGCTTAACCACGGCTTCCTCGTCCTTTGATTCAAATTTCTTCATGGCCTGATCGAAGCGCTTGTGCAGGTTCGGATCCGTCGCCGCGCGCGAGCCGCCGAAAACCATGAACACCGCGCATCCCGCGAAATATTGAATGGCGGTGATGATTTTGTGGCGATTCGGTTTTTGCTTATTTTTTTCCACTTCCCCCTCCGTCCTCAGATGACCCCGACGAGCGTCGGCGGCGAAGCCGCGACGTGTGTTAAGCGTGGGCGGCGGAGCCGCCACGGGTGTTATTATAACTCAGAATCAACTGAAAAGAAGAAAGATTCAAAAAAAACAGCCTGTGGTTCGCGGAAATGAGTTCGACAATTTGTCGCGATTTTCCGCAGACGCCACGGGTGTAGCATGGGCGGCGCAGCCCAATTGAGACGGGAGCAAGGAAAATTTCCCGGCGAGCGCGCCGGGCTTTTATACTCCAAGTATGACCTTCAGAAGGGCCGTGAAATCCTGGGGAATCTCGCTTTTGTCCGCTCTGTTCTCGGAACCCTCAATGAGCTCTGTCTTGCACAGTGAATTCTTGTTGTATGTCCCCAAACAAATGATCAAAGCCAACGGCCCCGGCTTCAACGGGCCGGTGGAAAATGCATGGCCTCACTTGACTGTTCCCGGCGACTTCCCCACGAGCTTTGAGAATTTTTCCTTGTCGGGACAATATCAAATCAACGATTTAACCCCCCTGGATCAAGGTCGCTTCGTCGCCACCGTCAACTTGCCCGCTGTGACCGCCCAGGCCGCGAGTTTAAGTATTGATAGCACCATGGTCCAGCAGGTGGGAAATGCCACGGTGCGAGTCCACGTGAAAGTCAGCTGCCAGGATCTGACTTTTGCCAGTCAAAAAGCAGTGGAACTGAAAGTCTCAGGCCATTTGAGTCACAGCCCTTTTTCGGTCGTCATCGATTCTTTGAACTGGCCGGCCACTGACGGTGTCTGGTCCGTGAAAGCGGGAGGATGCCAAGGGCCTTTGGGCACGCTCAAGTATATCGAGAAACAAATCAACAGGAACTGGGCTCAATCGACCGCTCTGCGCGACAACCTGATGGCTCAGCTCAATCCCTTGCTTAATCACTGGGTGCAAAGCCGTCGGTCCTGGACCCAGGTCTTGCCGGAATTCAATTCGGTCTTTTTTTTGCAAGCCAACGACTTTATCGACGGACCATCCCATTGGATTTTTCGTTTGCCAGCGGATTTGATCACGGGCGTGGACTGCGCCAGCTCTTCCCAAGTCGGTGGCTTCACCAGCTCCGCAGGACCTCAAGTCGGTGGCTTCACTACTTCCGCAGCGGTGATTCCGGCCGTGCCGGCCGACGAAACGCCGGTGCAGGCGCAAGTCGTCCTTCCCGGCGGTCTGATTCCGCTGTGGGGCGCCTGTCTTAGTGAAATGGGAATTTTCAATCGGGTGGATCGCTCTCAGGACTTGCCTCCCTTTCAGAACCTGATGTCTTCGCTATTTGAAAAACTTGTGATTTGGCCGGATCTTGAACGCTTTCCTTCCACCGCTCGATTTATTTTTCGGACAACCACGACGCGCGCCATGGCGGTGGCGCCCTTAC
>PSRN01000164.1 GCA_003176075.1 Bdellovibrio sp. | reverse complement strand
GGTATAAGCAAGTACTGATGGTGAGAAATTCAGTAAACTTTCGGCGATTTTTGTTAATCATCCCTCTGGTGTTGTCCACGGCGCTGGAGTTGGTCCTATGTTGGGGGACGGTTGGATGCGGTGTTAAGGGAAGACCACTCCCTCCACTTACGGCACCTCCCATTGGCCGCGGAAAACCCCGTTTGTCCTCGCCGGACAACAGAATCAAGCTTGACGAACTGAAACCGGTCCACGGCAAGGACAGTCTGGAGGAAGACAATCAATTGGGTTCTTCAGGAGAATCCCAATGAAGATCCTCACCAGGCATCGCGGCCCGAAACTCACGCGCATGACGGGAGCGGGGAATACCTTCTTTCTGGTCGACGGCATCAGTGGCGTTATGAACAGCGTTGACCGGCCGTCCTTCGTCCGGCGCGCCTGTCGAGGTCTTGCGGGACTTCACGCCGATGGCGTGGTTATTCTGGAACAGGATTCCAAAGTCGACTTTCGTTGGGATTTTTACAATGACGACGGCAGTTCGGCTGAGATGTGCGGCAATGCGGCTCGTTGTGCGGCGCTTTTTTACTTTGCTGAAATCCAAGGGTCTTCCCCTTCCCACAAGAAAATCGACTTTCAAACCGGGGCAGGCCTGGTGCACGCCGTTTTGATTTCTGACAATCAAGTGAGGGTTGAGCTTCCCCGCCTCAAAAGTCTTGGCCGCTTGGTCAGCCTTAATCGTCAAGCCACCGACTTGGGCAGCGCCGCCCACGCTCGGGGCGGACGATCGCATGAGTATTATCTGATTGATACCGGTGTTCCACATGTGGTGGTTGAAGCTGAGCCTGACCTTGCCTTGGCCAAGTCCATCCGGTGGGCGCCAGAGCTGGGCCAGACTGGGGCGAATGTCACTTTTGTCCATCTTTCAGATGCGGCTGTAATTCAGGCGGTGACTTTCGAACGCGGAGTTGAAGATTTCACCCTGGCTTGCGGCACCGGGGCGGTCGCGGCGGCCGCCCTTGCCCGGGACAAAAAATCCGGACTATCGACTTGGACGGTGGAGATGCCTGGCGGTGAACTGCAAGTGGAGTGGATCGGGGAACGTTCGGCCGCCCTCGTTGGCGAGGCTCACTTCGAGTTTGACGTTCAATTGGACGAGTCAGAAGGAGAATAAATTGGGAAAAAGGATCGCTGGTGTAATGACGGCCCTTGCGACGCCCTTTCAGGACGGGCAGGTCGATTTTGCTTCACTCAAGAAGCTGATGGATTGGCAAGTTTCCCAGGGAGTGGACGGCTTTGTCGTCAACGGCACCACGGCGGAATCCCCCACTCTTTCGGCGGACGAAGTCCGAGAGATTTTTTTGGCGGTCCAAGGAGCGGCGCCGAAGAGCGCGCCTTTGATTGTCGGCACCGGTTCCAATGCCACTTCGGCAACGGTATCCGCCTCCCAACGCGCTGAAGCGTGGGGCGCCGACGCCGTCCTGGTCGTCGTACCCTACTACAACCGGCCTCCCCAGCGTGGCTTGATTGAACATTTTCAAACCGTCGCTTCCAGCGTTTCGATTCCGGTGATTCTCTACAATGTCCCGGGGCGTACGGTGACCGGGCTTGAACTGGAGACGATTCGAATATTGAGCGAGCACAAGAACATCATTGGCATCAAGGAGGCCAGCGGCAACCTGGATTTTGCCCGTGAAATCAAGCGGACCTGCGGAGAGAATTTTCTTTTGTTCTCAGGTGATGACGCCACTGCGGATGAGTTCCAGAAACTCGGTGGACAGGGGGTTATCTCAGTCGCATCGGCAATAATCCCGCGGGCCATGAAGGAACTGCGGACGGGGCAGTTCAAAGAAGTCGTGGATCTTTTATATTGCGAATCGAGCCCCATTCCAGTGAAGGCCGCGCTGTACTTGATGAAGATTATCGCCACGCCGGAAATGCGACTGCCCTTGGTGCCCTTATCCGCGGCATGGACTGAAAAGTTGGCTGCGGCGTTAACGAAAGCTCAGCTTTTATGAGCCGATCACGCACTGGCCGGCCAAGCGTCAGCCGACCCTGCGTCAGCCGGGCAAACACGAGCCGGGCAAAGCAGGGACGATCCAATATGGCGGGTTCTTCCCCCCGCATGGCGATCAACGGAGCGAGGGGCCGCATGGGGCGCGAAATTCTTGCCTTGATCGAAGCCGATTCGCGGCAAGGAACTTGCGCTCTTGCAATCGACCAGTCGACTCCACCTGGCGAGATTTCTTCAATGGCAGCCGATCTCGTCATCGATTTTTCGAGCCCCCAAGGGCTCACAAGAATTTGCCAGATTTTGGCCAAGCACCCCCTGCCCCTTCTTTCTGGGACGACGGGGCTCGACGCCAGCCACGAGAGACTGCTCAGAGCCCTGTCTCGCAAGGCCCCTGTTCTTTGGACGTCCAATACCAGTCTGGGAATCGCCGCGCTCAAAAAGGCCCTTCGTTCCTTGAAAATGTTGGGTGAATTTGACTTCCACGTGGAGGAGATTCATCACAAAAAGAAAGTCGATGCTCCGAGCGGGACGGCGCGCACCCTGCAGCAGGAGTTGACCTCGCTCAAGCTCAAGAACTTGTCTTCTCCGGTGTCTCTGCGGGCTGGCGGTGTCCCCGGACTTCATCGCGTCTGGGCGATCGGTGAAAACGAATGGCTTTGCTTTGAACATATGGCTTTCAACCGGAAACTCTTTGCCCAAGGGGCGCTACAGCTGGCTCTCCTTCTTTATCGGCGGCCTCCTGGCTTTTACTCGGTTGAGGATTTACTCGGTTGAGGATTTACGGTTGAGACATACTCGGTTGAGGATTTGCTGGATTAAAGAATTTTCAAAGGACTGACAATGGACCCACAAATAACGGGTTTTGAATCGAACCGCCGTATCATTCTGGTCGGCGTGCGAGCCAATTTGCTGGAGGGCTTGGACCCTCTGTTTAAGCTCGAGGAACAGGCGCGAAGCCAGTTCGTGGGAGTCCGACTATCGAATATTTACAGGGCGGTTAAATCCTCAGGCACGGAACGCTGGTTGGCGGAACTCTGGGCCGTCCTTCGCTTTGATAGTGACCGTTCCATGGATGAACTCTTGGCTTGGGCAGAGGGCTGTCGTAATGAGAACCTCGTTTTGAAAATTTTAACCTATGGCTCGCGGGTGGAACTCAATCCCCGGCACCCTTTTCCTCATCCCGATCTCCGTCGCGAAAGGATCTTCGTGCAATGCGCCGCCGAGGTTGAACCGAGTTTCATTCACCCGATCCTTGGACAAACCCTGCTTCAGCTTGTAAATTCGGATCGCCGGTCGATCATGGCGGATTTTTTTGCGCAGGGACTCAACCTCCACTCCTCAGGATAGGACCGCACCCAAAACATCGGAAAAAGGCGGAAAACCTGATTCCCTCAAAGCAAAGGACTTAATCATGAAATTCTTTATCGACAGTGCTGATATTCAAGAAATTCGTACCGCCAACTTGCGTGGGTGGGTCGATGGCGTCACCACGAATCCTTCCCTGGTCGCTAAGTCCGGCAAGGACTTTCACACCGTCATCAAGGAGATTTGCGCTGAAATCAAAGGGCCTGTTTCAGCCGAGGTTCTTTCTTTGGAATCCGAAAAGATGGTGCAGGAGGGGCGCGTACTCGCCAAGATTGCCGACAATGTCGTGGTTAAGATTCCAATGACGGAAGAAGGTCTTATCGCCGTTCGAAAATTGACCAGCGATGGGATCAAGACCAACGTCACGCTCGTGTTTTCACCTGTCCAGGCCCTGATGATCGCCAAGGCCGGAGCGACCATGGTTTCACCTTTTGTCGGGCGGCTGGATGATGTGGGTCAGAACGGGCTGGATCTCATCGCTCAGATCGTCCAAATTTATCGCAACTATTCCTTTCGGACCGAGGTTCTGGTGGCCAGTGTTCGTCACCCGATCCATTTGATCGAAAGCGCCATGCTCGGCGCCGATATCGCGACAATTCCGTTCAAGGTGATGCAGCAATTTTGTCAGCATCCTTTGACCGACAAAGGTCTAAAAATTTTCCTCGAGGACTGGAACAAGTCACAAAAAAAGTGATGGATTGAGGGGACGAGGTAGTCTGTAGGATGTGAAATCCTTTGATCGCCCTCTCCTATACCACTTTCACCTGATTTTTAGACCATCTTGCTTGATCTTTGCCGCCGCCCCCTTCGTTGGTCGTCGTCGACGTAGCGCATCGGCTACGCTGTCCTCCTCCCGCCTCGAGGCGACGGCAAATCTCTTCGCAATATGGTCCAAAAATCAGGTGAAAGTGGTATCGCGAGGTCTCACTGTGGAGGTGCCGAAGGTCTTCATCGCGTTGATCTGCGCCGCAACCATTTTGGGCTGTTCCAACGGCTATCAACTCAATGAAGTGAACCGCACGGTGACTGACATTCGAACCGCTATCAAGAATTTGTACGGCGTCGAATCGGTCAGTGACAACGAACGCGAAATCATCACCCGGCCCATGAAGCGTGACCCCAATGACACGACCCCGGCGGACAAGCTGACCGAGAAGATTTACGCCCGAATCGTCATCATTGGCGACCGGCGGCCCTACGATCTGCTGGTCGAAGTGTATGTCCTGCGAAAGACCAGGTCCGGGAAGTTTGTCGAGACCGAACTCGATCCAGACCTTTCAAAAGACATTGCCCGGGAAGTCCACCGGGCCCTTATCGAAAGTCGCGAAAACTGGAATGTGATTGACGATTTTCGGGCCTTTTGAACAGACTTGAATTACAAGGAGACGCATGAATTCAAGGCTTCTATGCCTTTGCACGGTGCCTGGTTTATGTTTTCTTTCCTTGCCCATCAAGGAGCAGCGGGCTCATTTCATCAGGGCTCCGCTGGTCATTCAAACGACGAAGACGAATCCGCCCCGGTTGGCTTTCACGCAGATCTTGGCTCACGGCAATGCTCGAAAGTCAGTTGCGGAGCCTGCGAATGTGGAAAGGATCAATCTCACCTCTTTGGCAAGCGAGAATCTGCTGCTTCCGGCTCTGCCCTCAATCAAATACCGCAGAGTCAACTTGCCTCCCATGCGCCTCGACAGGCGGGAGGCCTTATTGCAGTTCGCGCAGCCCCCGAGCGCCGGCGCCCCGAGAGCGTGGGCGGCGAAGCCGCCACGGGTGACTGAGCCGCTGATTCGGCTCACCCAGGCGACGACGGAGGTTGAGCCGGCTTGGCCTGAGAACCTCACCCCCCGCGAGAGACGGATGATCGAGCAAGCGCGCCTTCGTCCCCGGGATGTCGATTTCACCGACCTGTCGGATCCCCTGCAAGAAGATCTGCAAAAGAGAGTTGCCGAGGAAAGGCAACGCCCCGCCGACAGTTCATTGAAGGGATGGGTGATCAGCGGGTCGGACACCCGCGGATCTGACGGCGGCGGGCTCGATCCCCGCGGACTTAACGGCCGCGGGCTTGATAGCCGCGGGCCTGACGGCCAAAGCTCCGGTGATCGAGCGGTCGATCAAGCGGCTGACCGAGCGACACCAGCCGGGCAGCCGGCTCCCACCAATTATCGCAATCGCGAAAGTGAGCGAAAAGCCACCAACAAGCCGTCATCGAGCCCCTATCGAGTGGCCGGATTTCTGCGCGCCAACGCCACCAGTGCCTTCATCCCCCCCGATGACCATTATGAAATTCATTGGTTTCGCGAGGGAGTGGCCCGGCAAACAGGTCGTGTGGAACCTGGGCCCTTCACTTATTTAATTGAAGTGGGCGAGTTAGTGGGAGTAGTTCGCGCTGAACTCTACGATAAGTATGGTGCGCTGAAAGCAACAGGCGCCCTACGTTTATCTTCCGACATGCCGGAGGAGGCCCTCGGCAAGACTGAAATTGAACTT
>PSRN01000154.1 GCA_003176075.1 Bdellovibrio sp. | reverse complement strand
ATGAACAAGCGCCCCGATGAGGAGATTCAAGTGGCGATGGACGCTTCCGTTCTCCGTGAGCAGCCGAGGGTCGAAGGTGCCGCGGGTTACCTGGCGGTCACCGGCAATATCTCCGTGCTTGCCGGACTGCTTGGAACCATCATCGGCATGATCGGTTCGTTTCGCGCGGTGGCCGCGGCCGACCCGGCGACCAAAGCCGAGGAGCTTTCCAAAGGGATCTCGCACGCCCTGAATTGTACGGCCTTTGGTCTGTTGGTGGCGATCATTTCCATCGTGGCCTACGGTTACTTGCAGATGCGGATTCAAAAAGCGGAAAACGAAATGATTGAAAGTTCGATGACGTTACTCAACTTGGTGGCGGCGAATCGCGACAAGATTCGGGAGTAATATATTGGTCGGTGCCTAAGGGCACCGCCGCAGAAAGCAAGTCGGAAGGATGTATGGCTGAAGTCCAAGAAACCGGTGGCAATCGGTCGAGAAAAAAGAATCTGGATTTGAATCTGGTGCCGTTCATTGACCTGATGAGCGTGTTGATCACTTTCCTCCTGATCACCGCCGTGTGGACCCAGGTTTCAATGATTCAAATCGGAACCTCGATCTATGGCAAAAGGCAAGAAAACCAGGAAAAACCGGAACCGCCGAAAAAAGTGGACGTGCCCTTGAAGCTGGAGATTCGCTCGACCGGATATTTGCTGACCGTGGCGACTCAAAAATTCAACTTTCCGCTGATCAACAACGAGTATGATGACCAAGGGCTCATGCAGCAGTTGGCGCAAGTGAAACAACAGTACGAAGAAAAAACCGACGGAGCCATCGCCATGCAGGACGATCTCCCCTATGAAAGGCTGATTCGCGGCATGGATGACATGTTGAAGACTGGCTTCGTTCAACTGGCGGTACTGACCGGAGGGCCCCCCTGATGGCGATCCACCGACCCGGCGAAAAATTTCGCAATCATTATTTGTTGTCCCGGCACGGCAGTAAAAGGGGCCTTGTGATGGTCATGAACCTGACCGCGATGGTCGATATGTTCACCGTGCTGGTCATATTTCTTTTGCAGAATTACAATTCCACCGGAGAAATTATCTTCATACCCAAGGAAATTGTGCTGCCCAAGGCCGAGCATATCAAGGAGCTCAAACCTTCGGTCGTCGTGACCCTCTCCGAAAAAGAATTGCTTTATGACCGCAACCCGGTGATGACTTTGGAGCAACTCAAGGCCCAGGAAGACTGGGAGATCCCGGCGCTCGACACCCTTGTCAAGAAAGGCTTAAAAGAAGCCAAGGAAAAATACGAATCGCGACTGCAAACCCGTTTGAAATCCGTGGTCGCCAAGGGTGAAAAAGAAGAAAAAGAGCCGTGGAATAAAGTCACCGTGCAGGCCGACAAAGGGATCGATTTCTTGTCCGTCAAGAAAGTCATGTACACCGTGACGGAAGCCGGTGCCGGTGAAATCAACTTCGCGGTGATGAAACAATTAGACAAGAAATAAGTTATTTCTTGGAGACCCTTATAGCTTGTCAGGTAAGTAATGTGCCATTTTCGCATCCCACCTTCAGGTCATCTTCAAACGGTCCTCGTAAGAATGGCCTCGACGTAGCGCCGAGGCTACGCCTTCGGCCCTTCTTACTCCGGCCCGTTTGAATCTGACCCAAATCTGGGCGCGAAAATGGCACATTACTCACCTGACAAGCTATAGGCCCTGGGTTAGGCATGGTGCATGACTCGAATCGGCCAATTCATTTTCGGCGTCTTGCTGGTCATCCTGTTTTTTCAGGTTCTCATCGGTTTTCCGATTCCGCTTGAGCAAAAAACCGAAAGCCCGCAGTTGGCGCTTTCGCATTCCCAGATTCACAAGGACCGCGAGCAAGTGATGGGGAAAATTCACTTGGCTGAAAGTCGGGAGGGCAATCGGGACTGGGAGCTTCTTGCCGAGCACGCCGTCGGCTCCGAAGCGGAGGGCGTTTGGCACCTGGAAGTCGTGCGGGCGATGTTCTATGCGGATCAGCAACTGGAGTACGTGGTGACCGGAAACACCGGCGAGATCGACACCCGTACCAAGAACATGAGGATTGAAGGTTCGGTCGTGACGAAGACGGCCAATGGATATGTCTTTAAAACCTCGCGGGTTGACTATGAAGCTCGTGGACGCGTGTTGAGCAGCCCTCATCTGGTGGAGGTATGGGGTCCCCATGAAGACGAGGGATCAGTCCTGACCATGCGGGGAAATTCAATGGAAGCCAAAATTGACACCGATGATATTTTTCTGCACGAGAAAGTGGCGGCTCACAAGGTCTTTCCGAACAAGAGAAATTTTGCTATTTTCTCCCAGCAACTCAAACTGAGCGGAAAAAATTTTTCCGCTCTGTTCTGGGATCAGGTACGAATCGAGGTCGACACTCTGCGAATTGAGGGACCGAAGGCGGAGTTCGAGTACTTGTCGAAGGAAAGCCAGCTCAAGTCGATACTGATCCAGGGGGGTGTCAAGGTCAGCGACATGGACAAATACGCCACGGCGGAAACCGTGAGGCTTGAACCCATCGAGAATCGGTTGACTTTGACGGGGAGACCACGTGTCGTGCAAGGACAAGATGAGATCGTGGGCGACCAGATCATGTTCGCGGAGGGTGGAAAGAAGGTCAAAGTGGAAAAAATGCGAGCCCGGGTCGAGGAGTCAGAAAATTGAGTCACTTGACAGTCAGGGAAATTACGAAGTCATTTAAGCGGCGCAGAGTCGTTCAGGGCGTTTCGTTCAGTATCGAATCAGGTCAAGTCGTTGGACTTTTGGGGCCCAATGGCGCCGGAAAAACAACAAGCTTCTATATGGTGGTGGGGCTGGTGACACCGGATAATGGCGAGGTCTTCCTGGATGAGGATCCCATCGGGCGGATCCCCATGTTTCGCCGGGCGCGCATGGGCCTCAGCTACTTGCCGCAAGAGGCGAGCATCTTTCGCAAACTCACTGTTTCGGAAAATATTGTTGTCGCCCTGGAAGCGCAGAATTTCTCGGGCGCCCGCAAGCGGGAACGACTCGAGGAACTGCTCAACGAGTTTCACATTCAACACATCAAGGACAATTTCGGTTATACTCTTTCGGGTGGCGAAAGACGGCGGGTCGAAATCGCGCGGTCCTTGGCCGGCTCGCCGAAGTTCTTGCTGCTGGATGAGCCCTTCGCCGGCATAGACCCGATCGCGGTGGCAGATATTCAAGAAATCATCCGTCAATTGAAGTCCCAAGGGATCGGGGTCTTAATCACCGATCACAACGTGCGGGAGACCTTGGGAATTTGCGATTATGCTTACATTCTAAAGGAGGGCCAGATCCAGGTCCAGGGGACCTCGCAAGACATTGCAAACAACGAGCTGGCTAAAAAATTCTATTTGGGCGAAAATTTTAAGTTGTAGCGGAAGGACGTTCAGACATGGCCAAAATGAGTCAACAGATGAGGATGTCGCAGACCCTGCGCATGACGCCTCAACTTCAGCAGGCGATCAAGCTGTTGCAATTGTCGCGGCTTGAGCTTGAGGCGGCCGTCCGCACGGAACTCGACGAAAATCCGATTCTGGAGGAGACTCTCGAAATCAAAGAAGAGGACTTGCAGCGGGCCAAAGAGGCGGAAGCCGAAGTGAGCCCTGAAAAGGCCGCGCAAGAACAAGATCCCCACCGCCAGGACGAGTTCGAGTGGGAAAACTACGTGGATTCCAATTACAAGCCACCGCAAGGGTCCCTCGGCGGCAACGAAGAGATCATGAACTATGAAAACGTGATCTGCACGCAACAGACACTTCATGATCATTTGATGTGGCAAGCTAAGATGTTCGGTTTCAACGATGAAGAACTGAACTTGGCGGAAATCCTGATCAATTATATTGATGATGATGGCTACATCCTGACTCCTCTGGAGGAGATCGCCGAGTCCGAAAAAGTGCCGGTTCAGGACTTGGAAGATGTTCTCAAGTTTGTGCAGGAATTTGATCCTCCCGGCGTGGGCGCCCGCAACCTGAAGGAATGTCTTCTGATCCAGGCCCGCATCATCGAGGAAGACACGAATGATCTGGTGGACTTGATCAATAATCACTTGAAGGACCTGGAAAAGCGTAACTTCGAGGGCATGGCCAAAACCATGAACCGGGATGTCCGTGAAATCATCGATTTGTCAAAAATCATTTTCACGATGGACCCCAAACCGGGTCGGGCCTTCGCGGTCCCTGACACTCATTACGTGACCCCCGACGTTTACGTTTATAAGGTCGCCGACGATTACGTCGTTTCGTTGAATGAAGACGGCTTGCCGAGGCTTAAGATTTCAAATTTCTACCGGAATGTTTTGAAATCGGCTGAAAGCAGCAAAACGACACAAGATTACATTCAGGAAAAGCTCAAGTCCGCGATCTGGCTGATCAAGTCGATTCATCAGCGGCAGCGGACGATTTATAAAGTCGCCGAGTCCATCGTCAAACACCAGCGGGAGTTTCTCGACAAGGGGGCCGGCTTTATCAAACCCATGGTTCTTCGCGATATTGCCGGCGATATTGGAATGCATGAGTCGACCGTGTCGCGGGTGACGACCAACAAATATGTTCACACGACCCAGGGAATTTTTGAGCTGAAGTATTTCTTCAATTCAGGCATCAGCACCGATGACGGCGATTCCCTGGCTTCGGAATCGGTGAAATTAAAAATCAAGGAACTCATCTCCAAAGAGGATCCGAAAAATCCGCTTTCCGATCAAGAGCTCGTCAACATGCTGAAGAAGCAAGGGATCCAAATCGCCCGTCGAACGGTCGCGAAATACCGGGACATGCTAAAGATTCTCCCTTCGAGCCGGCGGAAGAATTTCTTCGTGTGACGGTACCCGGTTCCCTTTACAGATGCGCTGCGTTTGAGTGCTTACAAGCACATGGCACGGTTTGCATACCACCACTGGTCGCATGCCTCGCAAAGTCGCAACAAAATGCGGTGAAGCCCCCTACCATATTTCGGCCCGGTGCGTGAACCGCGAATGGTTTGTCCTCGACATGGACACCGTCTGGTCCATCATGGAAGATTACCTCTATTTAATTTCTCATCAATTCAACCTTCACATCCACTCGTTCGTATTGATGGCGAATCACTTTCACATGCTATTATCCGCCCCCGACAGGAATTTGAGCCAGGCACTGCTTTACTTTATGCGAGAGACGAGTCGCGAGATCACGCGTCTGTCCGGCCGCATCAATCAAACCTATGGCAATCGCAATCACAAAACCTACCTCGGCGGTTATCACTATTTTATGAACTCTTATAAATATGTCTACCGCAACCCGGTGCGCGCTGGAATTTGCAGATGGGTGGAAGAATATCCTTATTCAACTCTCCATGGTGTTTGCGGGTTGAAGCGATTGATTGTACCAGTTGCAGAGGACACAATACTTTTCACTCCGGAATTTGACCAGACGGCGCTCAACTGGCTAAACACCAAGTCGACCCCTGATCATGAAGAAGAAATCCGGCTAGCTCTCCGACGCTCGGCGTTTGAACTAAAAACACCGCGAAAATTGGGCCGAAAAAGCGACTTAGGATCTACTCTCATTTGAAGCGACGACGTCACCTCGGGATTCAGTGGAAGCTGACAAGGCGCTTCTGCAAAGGGAACCTGGTACCATTTGAAAGGGAACCTGGTACCATTTTTCTCAAACTAACGTTTCCAAATGGAGGAAAATACAGTGAAAGAAACGGTTAAGCGCACAGCGTGGGCGGCGGAGCGGCCACGGGTAAAAAGCATGGTGGCGTCGTTTGCGGCTGCAGTTTTGCTGGGACAGACCAGCCTTGCAGAGGTCACGCTGGTCGATAAGGACGACTGGAAAGTCAATATGTATGGCTTCTTGGAGAACGACTTCATACGCGACTCGACGAGAAGCTTTACTGATCTCATGGGCAACGGCCCGGTCGCTTTGGCTGGCACGGTCAATGGCGACAACGGCCGCACGCAAACTTCAGTTCGCAACAGTCGCTTGGGTTTCAGCGCTTGGGCTCCAGCGGAAAATGGTTGGCGTCCTCGTGGCGTTCTCGAGCTCGACTTCTTCGGATTCAATCCCGGTCCGAGCACGAATCCGATCGCTGTCACTGAAACTGGTGCCCCAGGTACAGTAACAGTAAACGACACCACTGTTCCCAATACTGAAGCAGCCTATTACCAAAACCCGGTGCCGCGGGTTCGCCACGCCTATGCCAGCCTGGAAAGCGATAACTGGAAATTCCTGTTTGGCCACACGTGGTCGCTGTTTGGATGGCAACCGACCTACGTCCCCACCAGCGTTTCGATCGTTCCTCTCCCCGGGAACGTGTTCCAAAGAACAGCGCAGATTTTGGCAATCAACACCATCAAAATGGGTGAAAGCAGTAACCTGCAGTGGGGTCTGAGTCTCGAGCGGCCTTCGCAGCGTGACTCACAAATGCCCAACGTTGCCTACGGCATAAAGTATTCATTGGACAGTTGGAAAGCGGGATTTGCTAATTTTTGGCAGGAAGAAAAGGCCGTGCCGGCATCCATTGCACTGTCAGGAAATTTCAAGCAATTCCAGGCGCAAGGGATGGACCTGACGTCGCAAAGCCAGAGCAAAGTCAACTCTGCGGCCTATGCGGTTGATCTGATGCTCCCGCTCATTCCCGCGTCCGCCGACGACACCAGCAATGCACTGACATTAACGGCTGAGTACGCGGCTGGAACAGGTTTCGGCGATGCACTTCTTGGTTGGACAGGCGGCTTCAAACAACTCCCCAGTGGAGCGCCTACAGGCTTTAACCCCTTGGGAAACACCAACCTGGATGCTGGACAAGGATACTTTGACAACAATGGCAATTTCAGTCTTTTGCAGTTGCAAACCTATTTGGTTAACTTGCAATACCACCTCCCCAAGAGCGTGGGCGCGTTTATAGTCGCAGGATATGGAGTAACGAAGTCCACGACCATCGATACGACGATCAGCACGACTTTGAATGCGGTGAGTGGCTTGTATAGCTCGAGCACCAATTATTACGTGAGCTACTGGCAAAATATTACCAAGACGTTGCGGCTCGCTGTGGAATGGGATCACACCAAAACCCAGTATGCTGACGCGGCTAACAGTTCACCGAGCAATGATCGCGTCCAGTTTTCAACCTATATCGGAATCTAAGGTTCATCGGAATCTAAGGTTCATCCGTTCGTTCGTGGTTGACCTGTTGACGGGTGACCTGTTGATTGACTCTGAAGAGAAGGGAGGCCAAAAGCCTTCCTTTTTTTTACGGAGTCCGTAATTCAATCTTCACGCGGCCTTCTTCATCGACACCAGCTTCTTTACCACGCTCAAAATGGTTTCCTGTGTCACCGGCTTATTCACCCAACCGATGACTCCGACATCCCGGCTGGCGGCCTTCAATCGTTCATCCGTTTCTGTCGTCAACACCACGACCGGAAAGGGTTGCTTTCCCAGCGTTTCTTTTACTTTTGCCAGCATGGCGAGTCCGTCCATACCCGGCATATTGTAATCGGTAATGATTAAATCGATGTCTTTGTTTTTTAGAATTTTATCGCAACCCTCATTGCCGGTTTCGGCTTCGATCACGGTGTGTCCCGCGGTTGCCAAAGTCTTCTGGAGAAGACTTCTCACTGAGCTTGCATCGTCTATAATCATGATTTTTGCCATGTTGATCTGCCCTTCTAAAAATCGATTCAATTCACGCTGCCAATTCAAAACTCACGGCCTTTTCCAATTCCTTCGGATCAATGGGAACACTGATCTTAAAGGTTGTTCCGCGACTCATTTCACTTGATACGCTAATTGTTCCGTTGACCAACTTCACGGCTTCGGCCAAGGCCGACATGCCGACTCCTCTTCCAGAAATGTCAGTGACCGCGTCGGCAGTCGAAAGACCGTCCATGAAGATCAGCTTGAGCTTTTCCTCACGAGACAACCTTTCAGCCTCTTTCGCGATCAGCCGCCCCGACGCGAGGGCTCTCTGAACTAGCTTTTCTGTATTGATTCCGCGTCCATCATCCCTCACGATGATATGCCAGAAGCGGTCATCACACTCGGCCTTGAACTCAATTTTTCCCTTCTTCGGTTTATCTCCGCGTTCCTCGATAGACTCCAGTCCATGATCAAGCGCGTTGTGGATTAAGTGCACGAGATTCTGAAATATTGGTCGAAGCAGTTCGGTGTCGACCTTGAGATCGGTTGTCAGGTTGACGATCTCTACTTGCTTCTCCAGTCGCGAGGCAATATTGCTCCCCATTCGCATGACCGGTTCGACAAGCAGAGAGAATGGTGTCCTATTCAGTTCAAGCACCCACCGGTTTATAGCCGCTTTAACGGCCGTCAATGTTTGAGCGGAGGTGGCAGACCGAGCCAGTGCTTCCACTTGTTGCCTATCAACAAGAAAGATTTCATCCCCTTCCCGATCATAGCTCAGTCCCAGAATGCTCTGATGTTTCGATAAGAACTCACGAAAGGCGTTTTCAATGTCCTGCAATGATTTAATTGTGATTTCATTTTGGTCCTCGATAGTGTCGATGAGGTTTGCAATGGCCCCCATCTCAAAGATTCCGCAGTTTCCTTTGATTGTATGAATCAGAATGCGGAGCCGCTTCTGATTGGAACTCAAGGCCAATTTTTTGCATTCCTGCAGAACCATCTTGGTGTCCTCAAGAAAGTTTCGGAATTCCGCTTTTCGTTTCAAAATTTGAATCAGGGAGTTACGGACGGTGTTCTCTTTTTCCTTGTTTACCAGCTCCGTGATGTCGGTGATGGTGAAAAGTACTCCCAGAGGCAAACTTTCTTTGTCGCGAATCACGGCGCCTTCGATCTTAATAACCATTTTTCCGATTGGAAACCGACTTGGAACCTGTTTAAGCAATACATCTTCGGGCAGGAAGTCCTCAAACACTTGCTCGAGCATGACGTTGAAATGTCCCGCCTTCCTCTCATCCAAACCAAGCGCGGTGGAAAACTTCTCACCCTGATGGGTGTCTTGGGAAAGAAGATTATAACAGGATCTGGTGAAGCCTTCTTCAATGGTTCCGTTGCGATTGACGATTAAGAATCCGGATTTGACGTTCGTATAGATGTTCTCGATCGTTTGATTTCTCTTTTGCAGTTCATTCCTTTCATTTCTCAGCTCGACCGTTCTTTGATCAACAATCGATTCAAGATTGGTGTTGACTCTTTTGAGCTCTTCCTGCGTCGCTTTCTCTTTGGCCACAACATTGATGAACTCGAACACGAGTCCGCAGAAAGGAACGACGTAGGAAAGGGCCTTCAAAACATGCGCGATATTGAAGTGATTATCAAAAAGGGCTGTTGACCCGAAGGTCATGTGAGCCTGGGTCATGAACTGCGGGATCATGCTGAGAATCAAAGTCTGGGAGAAAATACCAGGATACTTGCGATAGAAGAAAGGACAAATGAGCCCGCCCAAAACCGCGAAGAGCACAAGGGCGCCCAGATCGTACGGTCTATGGATGAAATTCTCCTTGTACATCGTAGTTGGCAAAACGGGCTGATGGACCAGAGTGTACATAATAGCGTAAGAGATGAAACCCAAAAGGAGCGCAAAGGAAATCAGGCTGATCACTTTTTTACGATGTGTGGTTTGATCGATTTTTGTCAGGAGGAAAAGGCAGACGCCGACCGTCGTGATGAGCGCATTGAAATTACGACAGAAGGCCCAAGTGAAGGGAATCAATGTCTTGCTGTCCGCGAGAGCGAAAACCATTCGGTCCGCGGCGAGAGTGTGGAATGCGTCAATCACGCCAGAGCAGAAAAGCGCCAGGCCGATGATCGGCGTTACGATATCACCTTTTATGAAAAAGTAAGAAAAGGCCATGAGCATTGTGAAAAAGGCCGCAATCGTAGAAGACCACTCAAGCAGAGTATGAACGAATGGACCGGTGAGACTGTGATGAACGTGATCAGAAATTTGAAGTGGATTGAGTTGGACAAGACTTTCAGACGTGACCGGCTGATCCTGAATCCCGAAATCCGCGCCCAATTGGTTCAACAGAAAAGGTAGAAAGCTCAGAGACACGACGACGATGGGGAACCATCTTGGCAATCGATTCACTACCTCTGGTGTGACCCTCTTCCCATCGTCCGCTGCTTCGCTTGCGGGTAGTGCTGAACTCGCGGGAACGTTGCCCATTACAAAATCCTTTCGCGATCATGCGGGGAAATTTCAAATTTCCATGTTGTTTATCGTCCAGGCGGCAGAAAAACTTTAGAGGTCTCCACGAAATAACCACTAAATAACATGGTGACCCCTTAGGATTTTTCGAGACCTCGTATCCGCTCGGTTTGAGAGGTCGTCAGTTCTTCAATTCGCATCATCAGACTTCTGAATGCCACAATTTCACGATCAACTGTCGCGAAAATTTCTCCGACGTCGCGGCAGAGAGTTTCATTCGATTTCGTGCGGTCAGTGACGCGTTCGATTTGTTTCTCAATATTCGAGGTCAACACGGCGATCGCCTGTGAGAGCGATGCCATTTCCTGTGACACGACTTTAAATTGAAGGCCAGCAGCTCCCATTCGGGCGGCCTCCACCGACAAGTTAAAAGCGACAATTTTTGAGTGTTGGGAAATTTCCCGAATATTATTTGCGAGATTTCGCAATTCAGTTGTGTTTGAGTGAACGTCATTTGCGGTTTGAATCATGGTGTCGGATCGCAGTTTACCTTGTTCCAGAAGGTCCGCAGTCTTCTTCAGCACATGTGCCGCGAGTATTGAATTGGCGCCACAATCCTGCGCGCTTCTAATCATCGAGTCCCAGACCATGGCCTGAATCGGCGCTGTGGCGGGTCGTGCCATTGAATGCTCGCCGTCGGCCACTAAATGCAAGGAGCGAACGGGCAAATGGGGTTTGTTTTCGGAAAGATGGGAGTCGTCGTCCTGAGAATCTTCGGCCTCAGAGTCTTCGGCGACGGACGACTGTTCATTTTCTCCTTCTCCTTCTCCTTCTTTTTCTTTTTCTTTTTCTTTTTCTTCTTCAAGACTGGGGTTAGACCGTTGGGCGATTTGATAGGTACAGAGTAGCCATAATGAAGAACCCGCCAAAACGGGCAAAGCCCAGGATTGCAACTCGTTCAAAACCCCCAAACGAGTCATGGATAAGCAAAGGCCGGGAAGAAAAAGCCCGCCAAATCGGTACCAAGAAGACACTTGGCGCGGATTGCTACTCCTATGGCTGAAAAGGTAAAATTCAGATATAACGAGCCAAAGGAGTGTATGTGGGAGAAAGTAGGCCAAAGCCCATGTGGCGAGCGCCGTGCCTATATAAATGGGCAAGCTATTCCCAACTCCTCCGCCCGCGGACCGACGAATCCATTGTTGCTCCATCTGTGCGTATCCTTCACGAGCTCAACTTCCACTAGAAGAACTCAACATTGTTTGAGTCACCATAATTCGAACTTGTGAGCTTCTTTGTTTCAGCTTCAACTTTCCTGCTCATGGACTCCATCACAACAAAATCGTGAATATAAATTTCCGAAGTGCAGATTAATTCGTCATCACTGTTACCTTCATGACAGCGCCAGGTTTGAAATTGGGATCTTGGATCACGAATTTTGCGGAAGATCGCTTCATCTGAGCCGAGCGCTAGAAATGGCAGGCTCATCCCCATTGAAAATTCCGTCCCGCCAAACGCGGATCGCACCGCGCCCCCCTGCAGGTTCATGAATTCACCCATAAAGTCCAGGGCCGTTCTTTCATCAACCTTCGCTTCAGGAATTTGGAGGTTTTGCCCGGCTTTCCGTTTGGCAAATTTAAGATTGAAATGCGACTTAAGGATGATCGATCCCACGGAACCCCACAATAGAATGATGCTCATTTCCTCCGCGAAAACGGGTCCCTGAAGTTTTGCATCATTGGCATCCGTCGAAACCGATGCACTTCTGCCCGTGTGGCGCGCGTATGACGATTTTGAGATTGCGACCAAGTACCTTCCAAAAAGGTCATGGTAATGCGTCCTTTGCGACTCGGAGAAGATTTTCATCTTTTTCGCGGTATTCATACGGCTCCAGGTAGTAAATTCAAATCATCACCATCACTCTTCTTGTCGGAGATCTATCCGATTCCTTGAGTGGGATAAAGGTCCATCTGGCTACGTTCCACGATGAGACAAGTTCTGATTTTGATTACAACATTTTCATTGGGGCTAGCGCCGCGATGGGCTACCGCGCGCGCACTTCGGTCCAAATGCGATCGTAGTCCTTATTCTTCTCCCCCAGGTCTTGAATCTTTTCGAGCTTCGCCATGGCGGCCGGCGGAGGAAAAAGGGCCGCCAGGTTTTGCAGCTCGCTCGGGAGCAGGGCTTTCGTCTTCATAACAACCGGTCCAGCGAGCATTCGTTTCACGAAATTGACGTTGGTCTCCGGTTGAAAAAAGAAATTGATCAGCGCGTGGGCCTCCTCCAGGTGGGACGAATTTTTGAAAATAACGACGTTGTCGATGCCCCAGGTTCCCCCTTCCTCGGGAAAAACATATTCCACCTTGCCGTGGGTCTTGCGCCAAGCTTGCAAGGTGTCGCCGCTGTAGGCATGGGCGACGGTGATTTCTTTGCCGACAAGAGGGTCCACCGTGTCGGAGCGGAACATTTTTACCTTCTTATGCAAATCCAAAAGGGTTTTCTTGATTTGAGCCAGCTGCTGGTCGTCCGTGGTGTTGACGGGAAAACGATTGATCTTGGCGGCCACCGCCATCACCTCTCGCTTGTCGTCCAAAAGCGAAATCTTCCCGTCGAGGTCGGCATTCGAGATCACGTCTTTCCAGCCTTTAACGGGGGTGCGGACCAGATCCTTGTGGACGGCAAGACCCGTCGTCGTCCAGGCATAGGGGAGGGAAAAAGTGTTGGTCGGGTCGTAGCTTTGCTTGAGAAACTGAGGGTCCAGTTCCGCGATGTTGGGAATCAGATCCGACTTCAAAGGTTCAAGGAGGCCCAACTTGATCATCACGCCGACCATGTAGTCCGATGGAACCGCGACGTCGATACCGCTGGCGCCCGCCTGAACCTTCGCCAGTAACTCCTCATTGGACGAGTAATTGGTGATGTTGAGCTTGATACCCGTTTGTTGGGTGAAACGCTTTTCATCTTCGGGGTCCAAATAATTTCCCCAGATCGCCAGGTTGACGGTCCTTCCATCCTTGTGGACGCCTGATTTCGGGGTGCACGCGCCATTCAGGAGGAGCAGGCACGAGAGAATCGGAATAAGGGCCCGCCCTATTGGACGGGCCTTAAAGCCGGAGCGAACTGAGCCGGGAGTTGATTTTGTCATTTGGAATTAATCCTTCGTATGATAAGGGACTGGGACACGATGTTAGAAATTTCGCACATTCGAAAAAAATTTGTCAATCAGAGTCTCGGTCAAGCCGCCACCGTGTTGGATGACGTGTCCCTGACCATCGAAAGCGGTGAATTTTTCACGCTCTTGGGTCCGAGCGGCTGCGGAAAGACGACTCTTCTCCGCATTATTGCCGGGCTTGAACAGCCGACCTCGGGACGAATCTTGTTTGAAGGTTTGGATGTGACATCCTTTCCCCCGCAGCGCCGCCCCTTTCACACGGTATTTCAGAAGCACGCGCTTTTCCCTCATTTGACCATCTTTGACAACGTCGCCTTTGGTCTTCGCATTCAAAAGTTGCCAACCCGTGAGATCCATGAGCGCGTCGAGACGGCCCTGGCTCTCGTCAAACTGGAAGGATTCGACAATCGTCTGCCGGAAACTCTTTCGGGTGGGCAAAGTCAGCGTGTGGCGCTGGCGCGAGCCCTGGTCAACCGACCCAAAGTTCTGCTTCTCGATGAACCGCTTTCCGCGTTGGATCTGAAGTTGCGTGAAGAGATGCAAGCCGAACTTCGCCTTTTGCAACGGCAAGTGGGAATCACCTTCATTTATGTGACCCATGACCAGCAAGAGGCCTTTACCTTGGCCGACCGGATCGGCGTTATGAAAGCCGGGCGGTTTGAACAAATCAGTTCTCCGGAAGAATTGTACGATCAACCCAAATCGCTCTTCGCGGCGCAATTCGTGGGAGCGAACATCTCGCTTCCCGTTTTCGGCGAGGTTCAAGGCCTGCGTGGCAGCTTTGAGTTTTCATCCTGCGGGCAAGTGCTACGGGCCCACCACTTGATCGGCCAGAGTGAAGGGAGTCGGGTCGTGGCCTTTGTCCGGCCTGAGAAAGTCAGTATTTCCACTTCCCAGCGGTCAACCGAAGACAACGAGCTTTCAGGTTCGATCATGCAAGTTTCTTTTCGCGGGCCTTACACCGAAGTTCTGGTGCAAATCGGACCCGAAGCGTGGATTCCGGTGCTTCTGGATCATCAGCAAGCACGTGCTCTCGAGCTTCACGTGGGGCAGGCCATCCAAGTTTATTTTCGCCCCGAAGACACCGTTATTTTTCGCGAGGAGGAATCGGATTGATGCCGCCCACGCCGAGGCTCGGCCGCCTTCTCGCCGCGCCCCCTCTCTTTTGGTTGTGGGCTTTTTTTGCCGGCCCTCTCATTTACCTTCTGGCCTTGAGTTTCGCGACCAAAGGTCCCTACGGTGAAGTCGAATGGACTTTGACGATTGAGAACTATCAGCGCACCCTGGAATGGATTTTTGTCACCATCTTCATGCACAGCTACTGGCTGGCTCTGTTGACCACGCTTCTCTGCCTGTTGATTTCCATCGCCTTGTCCTGGTCGATCGCGACCCTGCCGCGCGCTTACCGGTCTTGGACGCTGGTCGTAATTACGGTGCCTTTCTTGATGAATCTCATCACGCGAATTTACGCCCTGAAGTCGGTGGTCAGCTATGACGGGCCGGCGGTTGCCGTGGGGAGGATTCTATTCGGGGATGGTATTGATCCGCTGGATTTGTCGCAGAACCAATTCCTGGTTTTGTACGGCATGGTGGCCACGTACTTGCCCTTCATGCTTTTCCCCATTTACGTGAGTTTTGAAAAATTCGATTTTCAACAGATCGAGGCGGTCTATGATTTGGGCGGCAGTCCAAGGCGGGCCTTGCTCCAGGTGCTTCTGCCGCAACTGCGTCCCGCCATCGCGTCAGGGATTGTCATGGTTTTTGTGCCGACGCTGGGGGAATACGTGATTCCAGATCTTCTGGGCGGAGCCAAGGTCATGCTGTCCGGCAATTTGATCACCGAGGAGTTCCTCAAGACGAGGGACTGGCCCTTCGGTGCCGCGCTGGCGACCGAGCTGATCGTCTTCATGTCCTTGGTCACTTGGATTTTTGCGACCTGGGGGGCTCGGCGAGGGGGCCAGCAATGATGGACGAAACGGGGAGGCCGCCGGCCCCCAAGTGGGCGCACGTGATTTTATTGATGGTCCTTTTTTTTCTTTACTTTCCGTTGCTTTACATGATCTGGGGGGCCTTTCGCACGGATGAATATTGGAGCTTCGGCTACTTCGTCCGCGTTCTGGCCAATGAGTACTGGATGGACGCCCTTTATCGCAGTTTATCGATGGCTTGGTTTTCGAGCGTGATTTCAACGATCTTGGGGACGGCGGCGGCTTTGACCCTCGACGAATCGCGAACTAAGGGCCCTAAAGTTCTGCCGGCCTTGATGACGCTGGCGATGGTCGTGCCGGAGCTTGTGTTTGCCTTAATCCTATTGACTTGGTTTTCTTGGCTCCACTTTTCCTTGAGTCTGCTGACAGTTCTGGTCGCGCATGTAACCTATTCGGTGAGCTTTACGTTTCTCATTGTTTATGGCCGGGTTCAGCAGCTGGATCGGAACTTGGCGGAGGCCGCCGCCGATCTTGGGGCTTCGCCCTGGCAGGGCCTGTTGAAGGTAAAGATTCCTCTCCTCCGGCCGGCGATGGGGGCGGCGTTCTTTGTGGCGTTTCTACTTTCTTTCGATGACTTTTTGATTTCCTTTTACGTCAATGGTGTTGGCACTGACCTCCTCCCGATCAAACTGTACGCCGCAATCAAGATCGGAATGACCCCCGAGCTGAACGCCTTGGCGACTATTCTGGCGCTCATATCAGGGACAGCCGTCGCGATTCTTTTGCGATCTCGCTTCATTCAAGGGATGATTTCGCCCTGAACTTTCACTGACTCTCTGCTGAACTCCCTCTGACAAATCTGGCTTGAACTTATTGTTATGTAACTCCCCTGTCTGGCTCGTTACGTTTTTAGCTGATCAGTATTGACTCGCGTTCGAGCTGACCACACACTTTTTTCACACTTTCTACTTACAAGGAGGAATTATGAAGAAAGCTGTAATGATGTCACTTCTCTTGGCTTGTGGCGGAACCTCAGGCGCACTGGCGGTTGAAAATTCGGGAGCTTTGCGGACCAACTCGCAAATTAAGGTGCTGGACTGGGGAGGCGTCGCTGTGGCTCAGATGACAGTCGACGGCAGGTTTGATGTAATTTGTAAAGACAAAACCCGGGAAACTGTCTCTCAGATCGATTTCCGACTGGGCAATGTCTGTCCGACGGACCCCAATCTGATCATTACTGGAGTCTTGTCCGTCCAACAGCGCAGCGATGGTCAGTTTGACGTTGTTTGCACGGATTTTACCAAGATCGTCGCGACATCCGAGCAAATCTTGCACGGCCAAGTCTGCGCTTCGGCGTCGACGACTGAGCCCCCACCGCCCCCGAAATCATGAACCAGAACGGCCAACTGAACATCGGTTGACCGCGGAGGTTCACGATCAAGCGTCGAACCTCCGCTCCATTTCCACTGTTGACATTTCGCTTAAATCAGTCCCAGACTTAACGAGCAACCAAAATACCGAATAGACCGAATTAAACGAATAGACCGAATAAACGATTAAACCAAGGAGGGGTTATGTCGAAATGGTTCTTTTTCTCAATGCTTTTTTCAACTGGATTTGCGGGCTTTGCGGTCGCATCCGATGCGAGCCTGAATAACTTGCTGGCTCTGCCCGATGTGGCGGTGGCTCAGCAATCAAGCGACGGAACTTACGACGTCGTGTGCACGGATGGACATCGCGAAAAAGTCACCGACGTGGATCTTCGTTTGAACAACGTCTGCCCTAACAACAGCAATTCGGTGGTGAGCGGAGTGCTGTCACTGCAAAAGCGATCTGACGGTCAATTTGACGTCGTTTGCAGGGATCTCACCAAACTGGTGGCGACCACTGATCAAATCCTGCAGAACAAAGTCTGTGCCCAATCGGTCCCCGCCGTGGTCATCGAGGATGGAGTTTACACCGCGTCCGGCAAACTCGACTGCACCATTAGGGCGAGTTACACGGGCACTCAACTGACGGGACTGCACGCGGAATTTACCGGAACATCGAGCGATATGACGTGCGCGCAAAACGTTTGCACGGGAAAGTTTGTCGGCTATCCCCAAACTTATACATTCAAGATCTTGGATAGAAAAAGTTTTGAGTATTCGTACGACAACGGCCAGGGCCGGGTTGTTTACACGAAGAAATAAACACGGCGTCTCATTTTGAGATGTGGATCCGAATGGATGGGTTTTCATCGATTTTTTGCACTGAATTCCCGATAATAAAGTCATGGGTCTGTTGTCGCGTGGGGCAGTCTTGGCCTCTCTGGTCGCGCTTGTTTATTATGGCAATGCCTGCAACCCGTCTTTGGACGCGAGCAATGGTCCGCCAGGGAATTTGAGTTCCCTGAGTTGCCTCAGTGACGAGTCCACGCTCGCCCACCTTTCCCCCGCTGAGCTGAAGACGGGCTATGTGGGACAACACAAAGTGGTCTACCGCCGATTCAATGACCGTTACATCCTTGTTGATGGGGATAAGTTGATCCTATCCCCCAACGATCTCCCCGAGGCGCCGGTGCCGGCGGGGGTCTCCCAGGGTGTGGGGGTGCTCCCGGCGGCCGGCAGGACTTGGCCGGGCGGGATCATTCCCTACGAGGTTTCGCCGAACCTGCCCAATCCACAGATTGTCGTCGATGCGGTCAACCATTGGAACACCAACCTGCAGGGGGTGATCACACTGCGCCCTCACTCGACCGAAACCGATTACGCGAGCTTTGTTCCGGTGGCGTCGGGCTGTTATTCCATCGTGGGTTACACGGCGGGATTGGGGGCTCACTTCGTCAATCTCTCGACGGACTGCGGGAGCGGCAACGTCGCGCACGAGATTGGCCACATCGTCGGGCTTGACCACGAACAAAACCGCTTGGATCGCGACTCGGTGGTTTCCATCAATTGGCCCTCGGTGATGGCGGGGTTTGAACAAGATTTTCAGATCAATACGACCGAACAGGACTATCAAGCCTACGATTTTGGCTCGATCATGCACTACAGTCTTTATGCGTTTTCGGCCGACGGCTCGCCCACCATCTCCCCCCGTCCGGGAGTGGTTATCCCACCGACCGTATTTGTCGGTCAGAGGGCAGGCCTGAGCATCGGGGATATCAATTCCGTGCGCAATCTCTATGGTTTTGGCGCGATCGCCAACGCGGCTGGAGTCACGGGAGCGAACCTGACTGTTCAGAATGGCTTGCTCGCACGCTATTTTGACACGCTCGATTACTCCAATTTGGTCTTTCAACGGATTGAACAAAACTTGAACGACACCTGGCAATCGAGCCCGCCCGTGCCCATGGTCACCATGGGCACCTTCGCGATTCGTTGGACCGGGTACGTGGTTCCCCCGCAGGACGGCAACTACACCTTTGTCCTCGACGCGATGGATTCGGCCAAGGTGCGATTGACCAACACGGTCATTCTGTCCTTAACGGGTGACAACAGCCCCAAGGAAGCGGTGTCAAGTCCTTACGCCATGACCACCACTCAGCGGTATCCCATTGTGATTGATTACTGGAAGAATCTTCCGGGTTCGGCCGGTTTCAAATTGAGCTGGCAGCGTCCTGACGGCATCACTGAGGTCATTCCTCCGGCGCAGTTGATGCCGGATCCAAATGATTCAGTTCGGCCGCCCTGTCAGTCGCGGTGGTAGCGACGATCCAAACGAGCCGTCCGGTGAACCGCACTGGCACCCGTGGCGGCTTCGCCGCCCACGTTGAGCGCAGAAAGGCTGATGTATTTTGAGAAATTCTCTCAACGAATTCCGGAAATTTCCGATAAGTCATGACCCAGGCATTGCCGTCTGGTTGGTCAGTAAATCAAAGGAGACTCAATGAAGCTTCAGTTTACCTACCGACACGTGGACATATCACCTTCTTTGAACACTTACGCACAAGAACAGTTTGAGCGCGTCGGACGCCTCTTGAAAAAAGACAGTCGGTGGCAGATTTTTTTCTCCATGGGACGATATGATTACCATGTCGAAGTCAATGTCCACGGCGGATGGGGCTATTTCAAGGCGAGCGCCACGGCCGAGGACTTTTACGAGGCCGTCGATGAAGTCGCGGCGAAGCTGGAGCGGCAAATTCACAAGAAGAAGGAGCAACATCAACACCACAAGAAATCCGAACTATCAAGGGCCGGGCAGATGAGCTACGTCAGCGAGACGATGGAGTACTTCTTCCACGCCAAGGGAAGCCGCAAGCCCGCTTGATGACCTCAAAAAACCCATTTCGATCCTTGCAAGCGGCTATCGTGTTTGCTAGTTTTTTAAAACTTCCACACGAGGTTTGCATGGCAAAGAGTAATTTCTTGTTTACGAGCGAGTCTGTATCTGAAGGTCACCCCGACAAGATGGCTGATCAAATCAGCGATTCCGTTTTGGACGCCATTCTTGAGCAAGACCAATTCGGCCGGGTCGCTTGTGAAACTCTTCTGACCACGGGCTTGGTGACGGTGGCTGGCGAGGTTACGACCAAGGCGCAAATTAATGTTCAAGATGTGGTTCGGCAAACCATCAAGAAAATCGGCTATGACCACACGGACAAGGGTTTTGATTACAAGACCTGTGGAGTGATTGTCGCTCTCGGCAGTCAAAGTCCCGACATCGCCATGGGGGTGCGGCAAACACTGAGCGACGACCAGGGCGCTGGCGATCAAGGAATCATGTTCGGATACGCCGTTAACGAGACACCACAGCTTATGCCTCTCAGTATCTCCCTGGCGCACAAATTGATGCGGGAACTCGCACAGCTCCGCCACAAGCAGGCGGTGGACTGGCTTCGACCCGACAGCAAGAGTCAGGTCACTGTCGAGTACGAAAACTCGAAAGTGAAAAGAATCGACGCGGTCGTTGTCTCAACTCAACACTCCGACGATGTCTCCCAGCCGCAAGTGAAGGAATTTGTCATGGAAGAACTGATCAAGCGGCAGCTTCCGGGCGAGTGGCTCGATTCAAAAACCAAATATTTTATCAATCCCACCGGCCGTTTCGTGACCGGCGGGCCCATGGGGGACGCCGGCCTGACGGGGCGAAAAATCATAGTGGATACTTATGGCGGCCATGGGGCCCACGGCGGCGGAGCCTTCTCGGGCAAGGACCCCTCGAAGGTCGATCGTTCCGCCGCTTATGCCGCCCGCCATGTGGCCAAGAACATCGTGGCGGCGGGAATTGCCGATCGCTGCTTGGTGCAGATTGCTTACGCCATCGGCGTGGCCGATCCCGTGTCAGTCTATATTAACGACTACGGAACGGGAAAGACCTCACCGGACATCTTGGAAAAAGCGGTTCGCCGGGTTTGGAATCTGAAACCCGCCGCTATTTTGCGGGAACTTGATTTGCTTCGACCCATCTATCGCGGCACGGCCAGCTACGGCCATTTCGGGCGCGATGAATTCAGCTGGGAAAAAACCAACAAAGTTGCCGAGCTGAAGGACGCCATTAAGACAATCTCTTGAGACAATTTCTTGAGTCAAAGGGCGCAACCCGCTAGAGTTGGGCCCCTGATGGACCAGCGGCTGATTCGCAATTTTTCTATTATCGCTCATATTGACCATGGTAAATCCACCCTGGCCGACGCTCTATTGGCTGAAACGGGTGCCCTGACGGCCCGCGAGGAAAAGGCCCAATTTCTCGACAATATGGAATTGGAGCGGGAGCGCGGGATCACCATCAAGGCGCAAACCGTCTGTCTCAAATACAAGGCGGATGACGGCAAGACCTATCAGATCAATTTGATTGATACGCCCGGGCATGTGGATTTCAGTTATGAAGTCTCGCGTTCCCTGGCGGCCTGTGAAGGCGCGATTCTGGTCGTCGACGCCGGCCAAGGCGTGGAGGCGCAAACCCTGGCCAACGTGTACCTGGCGATCGACAACAATCTCGAAGTGATTCCTGTTCTCAATAAGATCGATCTTCCCTCGGCCGACCCCGAAGGAGTGACGAAACAAATCGAAGACACCATCGGGCTTGACTGCACCGGTATCATCAAGGCCTCGGCCAAAGAACGGATTGGCATTCGCGAAATTCTGGAAGCCATCATTCGCCGGGTGCCACCGCCCCGCGGTTCGCCGGCCGATCCGCTGCGTGCGCTCATCTTCGATTCCTGGTTTGATTCATACCAAGGGGTTGTGGTTCTCGTTCGGCTCAAAGAAGGGACGCTCCGCAAAGGCGACCGCGTGAAATTCATGGCCACCGACCGCGATTACGAAGTCCTCCGCATCGGCAAATACTCGCCTTTTCCCGATTGGATCGAAGAAATGGGCCCCGGCGAAGTGGGATTCATCATTTGCAA
>PSRN01000173.1 GCA_003176075.1 Bdellovibrio sp. | reverse complement strand
GACGAGCCAAAACACGAACTCGATGGATTCTTGGGAATCATAGAAGGCGACATGCCGTTCGTAGCGGCACCTTGATTTTGGATTGAGTTCAGTTTCAAAAGCGACGATCGATTTCTTCTCTCCGCGATGGAAGAGGGAGTAGCCGTCCGGTCTGTGAAGAGTTGATTGCGGAATCCAAGCTGGCCAGAGATCCTCGGGAATGCGCAGGAGCTGCTGCTCGCTGAACGTTTCGCCTCCGTCCGGTTGACCCGTTAACCATTCTCCCAGGTGAAACGCGGTCGCAAGGTAATCATGGCAGTAGAATTCTGACTTGAAGCCGTCTTTCGCTAGTTCCACCATTCTTGGCTTGATAATCCGATAACCTCTTGGCGCCAGGGTCCACACTTCGAATCCGGGCCTTTCAACCTGGATGGACTGAATGTATCCGGACCCTTCCAGTCGACCCAGCCGAATGTAAGCGGCGTAAGGAGTTGCGTTTGGGAAGAACTTCAGGGCAATGGCCTGCGTTGAGAGCGCTTTCCATTTCCACAGCATCTTAAATATCAGGTAGTCGCGCTCAGTAATCACGCGGTGGGGAAAAGTCTTCTTGGATAACATTGCCATTTCTCTAGTGCTCCTTGGCTCTTGGCAGTTAGTCGGTCTCTACACCTTCGTGTTGATTTGCAGGCTCTTGATCTTCGGATTTTTCTGGCACATCTTCGACGACCTGAGGTGGTTTCTCCTTGGGCGAAGCATCGGCGGGACCCATCAACCTTTCGGCCTCCTCCACGGAGAGCAGAGGTGTTTGGACCTCGAGCATTTCGATGCCGTTCTTCCAGATCGCGCGGCCGGGAATTTTTGGGAGATCTGTGGCACGTCCGTTGCCGAGAACTGCGATGCTTGATGAGTCATTCATCATTTTGAAGCAAATAACGCCGGTGAGATTGGCTTTGACCTGTGGATCGAGCGACCGACTGTCCGGCCTCTGTGTTGCGACCACCAGATGAAGTCCGCAAGCCCGGCCCTGTCTTGCGACACGACTTAAGATGGCGCGCGCGGCCTGGATGTCGGTGCCCTTCGCGTGATGGCCGGCCAGGAACATTTCGGCGGCCTCATCCACAACGATAAAGTGCCGATTCAGCTGGACCGTTCGCGTTTTTTCTTTTTTCTTGAAATAGCTGTCGATATCCTTGCATTGGTTCGCCTTCAAGAAGGCCATCCGCTCATCGAGCATCTTGTTGATCTGTTTGAGCTGCTCGATCGCCGCTAATACGCTGGGAACAACGACAAACTGTGTCCGATTTTCAAACAGGGAAAATTCTAGGCCGCCCTTAAGATCGATCAACAAAAACCGAACTGTCTTATGTTTGAGGTGAATGTGGACGATAAGCTGGCGAAGATAAGTTGACTTGCCGCCGCCCGTTTCACCGGCCACCATGAGGTGTGGAATATCTTTGAATGATGCGGTCACGGTATGAGCTCGCGTCTGGCCCACGATGAATTCGAACGGTCGATTGGTTTCCATTGACGAATAGAGCACTTCGTCCCCCATTGGATAGTGTGAGTAGATGATGTCGACGGATCGGCGCTCGCGATTTTCTTTGATCGTATCAATGAAAATGCCGAGATTGGATTCAATAGCTTTAGTTTGCTCGATGAACTTGCCCAATGGAAATCCGGCGTTCGTCAGACGCATCTTGCGGATCATTGGATCGAGCGCATGGTCCGAAATCAGATCTGGGAGCCGTCCGATATTTGATTGCAACCCAGAGTTCTTGAACGCATGGGTGAGCGTCTTGAGTTTGTCGCGCTTCCGTTTGACCTGCAGCCACGCCCAAAGCCATAAGGGAGCGGTCATAACACTGAACGCGTAAATCTTGTACAAAATGGGATAGTAGGGGTACATCTCGATGAAGCGCGTGTGGGAAATGAGAAAGCGATCAACCCTGAGAGCGAGCGCTACCCCCGTCACGACCGTCCAACCAGCGCAAATGTCCCATGGAATTGTGTTTGTTTCTATACCGATCCAGAGCTCTTTCACCGGCTCGACGAGTACCATGAGATTCTTGACCGTGAATTCAATTCGGTTGGCCAGGTCGTTGCGTTTGTCCATACGTGCTCCTGTAGCCCGCCGAGCGATATCCTTTTGATGAAATTCCTAATTGATCGCAAATCGGTGGGTGTAATAGGGTGGTGATCTAAGAGTAAAAAGGAGGCAGCTTGTCGAATTTGAAGCTGCGATTCGATTCGGGAGTTTCGGAGTTCCTGAGGAACTCAATCGACTTGGAAAAAGAGGCTTCCATCCATTCATTTATTCTCAGCCTGGCGGCAAGGTATCAGAAGTCAGGTCGGGCGCCGACCTGCATGGTGCGAGGTATTGATAAGACAGGGCAGTTCATTATCGCGGGCATCCAAACTGAATCGAATCGGCCTATCATCATTTCAAAATGTTCGGAGAATAACGCGCGACTCTTTGCGCGCGAACTTGCGACAAAAATTTCCGATCTACCTGGTGTGAATGGTCCAGTTCCTGGCGTAGACACTTTCGCGAAGGTCTGGACCGAAATCAAATCTTGCGGCTTGGAAAGCGGCCCCAACTTGCGATTGTTTGAACTGAGAACTGTAAATCCTCCTCGCAAAGCGAGCGGTTCTTTTCGGGTGGCCAAGGCGAAAGATGAAGCAGTCATCTTTGGCTGGTTGCGAGAGTTTCATCACGAGGCTGTTCCTCACGATCCCGTTCAAAGCGATGACGAGCTTTATCGGGATATTCGGGATGCCACGAAGAATGAACAGTTTTTTGTTTGGGAGGACGAAGGGAATTGCGTTTCTCTCGTTGTGTCAAGGCGCGAAACATCTTCTGAACGGTGGGTTGGCCCGGTCTATACGCCAAAAAACCTGCGCGGACGTGGATATGCATCGTCTCTCGTCGCGGCGGTCAGCGAGAGGATCGTTGGGTCAGGAAAGAAGGGGATGCTTTTCACTGATCTCGCTAATCCAACTTCAAACGGCATCTACCAAAAAATTGGATACAATCCCGTCGCTGATTTTAGACAATTTGTATTCACGAGCAAACCCAAGACGTGAATTCGGAGGCTCGAGAGAAGATATGATTGCGTATCTGTATAGATGGCGAATCAAACCTGGAAAAGAAAACCAGTTTCGAGAAAATTGGACGAAGGTGACGCTCATCCTCCGCGATCAGGGGGGAAGCTACGGTTCTCGACTTCACTTGGCGGACAACGGAGATTGGATCGGATATGCGCAATGGCCAAGCCGCGAAGTGCGAGACAGGTGCAATATCACAACCCCCGAACTGGAGCACGCGCGCGAATTGATGAAGGACGCGGCGGAGAAGCGATTTCCCGACTTGGAACTCGAAATTCAGGGCGACTATTTGGTTCAACAGGAGCCCCAGGGGTGAGGAGTGAAGAGCGCCTATTCCACGTGAGTGAAGAATCAAGCATCGAGGTATTTGAACCACGTCCGCCGCCGTCGATTGATTCGGGAGTCATTGGCAACGCTGTTTGGGCACTTTCTGAGGATCATTTACCGCATTACCTTTTTCCGCGAGACTGCCCTCGGGTGGCCGTAAGCGTAACCGATCAAACGACCCAGTCAGATCAGTCGTGATTCTTCGGTCGATCGAATGGGCGTCGAATGATCGCTGTGGAAAGACAATGGTACAGACGGATTAGAGACTGTATAGTCTTTATTTACGAATTTCCAAAAGATGGCTTTCAGTTGGTTGATGCCACGGCTGGCTATTATATCTCTCGGAGGGCGGAGCGACCGATCCAAAAACGGGGAATTAACCGATGTGATTTCCGAGATTTTGAGCCGTGAGATCGAACTGAGATTTGTCCCCGATCTTTGGTGTCTTTATGACGAGGTGGTGGAATCTTCTCTCGGCTTCTCGATTATCAGGATGCGAAACGCGCAACCGAGAGATCAAGTGCTCGAAGATAAACCGTGACTGCTAATTTGAACTTCCATCGAATATGACCAAGATTTCTTTTCCGGCATCGACAGCGATCACTGGCGGTTTATTCCTTATGTCAGTCAATGTTTCATTGGCCATGTCGACCGTGGCACGGCTAGTTCCATTGAGAAGGGCATTCTTCACGGTCGGGGGAGTGGTCACGCCGAACGGACCAACGACCTGTTGGTCCTGGAGACCGCTGGCCATGCCACCGATGAAATCGAGGCCGATGGCGGCGGCGTATTTGGTGGCGTATCGACCGACGCGAGAGCCCTTCAATCCTGCGGTCTTGTCACCTGAATCGGCGGCCTGCGCTGAGATGTTGGACACGGTTCCGTCCTGCAGCACAAGCTTCGTGAACTTCACGAACAGTCGTTCCTCGGTAGACTGGCCGGAGCCAAGTAACGCGGCGCCCTCTGGAATCAAGGTTTCACCTTGTATCTGAAGCGATTCCGTCAGTTGGGCGCGGACCGGACCATTCGACGCGCCGGTGACTAGCACGGCTTTGACCAAGCTTCCCGGCGGAATTTGGGATGCTGTCCGGCGGTCAATTTTTTGCAGACCAGGAAGTCGAACCACCATGGTGGCCGCGCGTTTCTTGCTTTTGTTCTTTTCTTTGATGCGTTGGTTTTCTTCTGTGACGGAATACGAATCGAGATTGATTTTTTGCTGGCCCTGGCTAACCTGGGCGGCGTTTGGAGATTTGATCTCGCCATGCGCTGGGTCCGGCCTGTCGGGGGACTTCGTAAGAAGGATGCCGATAAGAGTGAGGCCTGTCCCAACCATTCCGATTCGGATTACGTTTGACGAAAGGACTCGATTTTCCTTCTGGAAACCGAACCGACTTTCAATCGCGGGTTCGTTGGCCAATTCTACTGTGGTCCCTTCATTTTCCATTCTTTTTTACCTTCACGCGGTCATCAAGGCAGTCTTTGATGAAGTAAAGTGTGACTCCTCCGGGCGTCGTAACCAAATCGAGGGAAAATCTTCGGCCTTGGAGGTAAACGAAGAGGTTTGAACGTGCGCCCATCGTATTTGGAGAAATCGCAAGATCATTTCGGATATATTCGATCGAAAATGAGTTTTTGGCTCCCAGTACGACCTTTTGGGGTTCGGATGGAAAATCGAAAACGGTCCCCCGCGGAGAAATTTGGACTGTCGCTACGCTGTTCTCGCAAAGCTTGATCGTCTTAGTGCTGTCAGCGACCGCCGGCGGAATCATGTTAATGAGAATGAAAATCCATTTCCAAATCACTGTTTGTCCTCTTTTTCTTCGATGAGGGAGATTTGACTCACAATAAGACCGTAGGGATTGGATTCGGTTCGGTTTGTCTGTTGAAGTGTTGCCTTCAAATTGAACGGAAGGGCTGATTTGACCTTACCGACTGATATAAGCCGGTCAGCGGTGACGACCGCATACTTGCCGTCCACCGTGACGTCAGAGACCAATACACGCTGGCTCATTTGTCTCTGCTTTAACGTCACTTGCTCCTTCTCGCGATTGGCGGTTTCCTCGATCGACAGGAATCCGTCTTTAACCACAGTGGAGGAATCAAATCGCATCGGCAGAGCTTCGAGCAGAAAGCCCTTAATTTCATCAGCCGTTGGCTCTTGCGGTTTCGCAAGCGCAAGCCTTGAGAAGCAACTGCGATCGACGACGAGCGGATTTCTAAGTGATAGATCGAGCAGGACAAACAATTGGACAACCACAATCGCGCTGAGGATAACTGTCGCCAATTTCAAGGTTACATTTTGGGCAGCCACTTTCGCCCATGCGACGGAAAAACGCATTTAACGCTCCTTCGATTCGGTTGATTTATGAGGTTGCGCTGGGTGTATAATTCGGAAATGGAATTGAACTATCGAGAGACTCTGATCGCGGTCGCGGATGATTGCCCTGTCAAATCGAGCCTAGTGCCAAAGCTTCACGGCGGAAAGCAAACGCTCGCTCTTATCCAGTATGAGATCTTGAAAGACAACCCTTCCACACGGCGCAAAAGGAGTTCGATCTTCTCTCCTTTCTCGCTTCGCGCCCTATTTCTATCCCAAAAGTCTTTGCGAACTTCGAAGTCCACGGACGTCCTGTTGTTATCATGGAATATCTTGACGGCATCACGCTTGAAGACAGAATTCTCAGCGGCGACTCTCTCGATCCAGATATCTATGACGAGATCGGAAGGGAGTTGGGAGCCATTCACAAAATCCATTTCGACCGACCTGGATTCATCGGTCCAAAGATGGCGATTGATGGCGAATTCGATAACTTTTCGGCGTTCATTGGTCGTTTCATCGAGAGGACCCTCCAGAATCTTGAAGACACTCCAGAAAAATTGGACCTTGAAACCAATAAGAGATTCCGTCGACTGATTGAGGACAAGTGGGACCTCGTGGTGCAAACCGAGCGAGTTCATCAACTCGCCCACTGTGACTTCAATCCGAAAAATATATTGATTTCCAAAAACCGAATCCCGACCGTCATCGGCATTATTGATTGGGAATTCGCGGATTCAGGAAATGGCTTGATTGATATTGGAAATTTCTTCCGCTTCCCATACGACTATTCGGCCGATGCTCGCGCCCGATTCATGAAAGGTTACCAAGAATCGAATCGAGATCTGCATCCTGAATGGGAAACTGCGTCCCGGTTGATTGATCTTGGAAATATGTGTGGGTTCCTTGAGCGTAAGGAGGACTATCAAAAATCCTTCCGTACCGCTCGAGCTGTGATTAAGTCAACTTTGGATCACTTTGGATATTGAGTAGGGAGGGAGATACGAGTGCAGACACAATGCATACGAGTTAAGTTGAAAGAAGGAAGAACTGATCAATTTTTGGCCTGGGCCAGAGGGCTTTCCAATAGAAGCACTGAAGTCAAAGCAGCACTTCTAGCCGAGGGCCTCACCTCTGAGTTTATGTTTTTTGAACGTGCCCCTGACGGGGACTATGTTCTACTTTACACATCTGCAACAAGCCTCGCCGACGCCAACTCCGCGTTTGAGCGCTCAAACTTGAAAATTGACCAGGAAGCGAAACAGATTATGGCGGAAACCTGGGATTTTGCATCTATAAAACAGGTTGAACGCCTTCTCGAAATGCCGGACGTGGAGGGTTAGCTTGAGAAAAATCATTCTATACATCGCCGCAAGCATTGATGGCTACATTGCGCGTGAGAATGGCCTGGTTGACTGGCTCGATCACGATGTCGAACTTGGCGAATACAAGGTCGATCGATTCTTAGAACAGATTGATTCGATCCTGATCGGCCGAAAGACTTATACAGGACTTTCCCAGTTAAATCATGCTGATTTCCGATATGTCCCGCTGCCACTGCGGGTTTTGCCCGTTC
>PSRN01000011.1 GCA_003176075.1 Bdellovibrio sp. | reverse complement strand
TCCACTGCAAGCGCTGCACGGATCTGTTTGTCGACGACAAAGGCCGTAAGGTCTTTCGCTTTATGGGAAAAGGCCACGAAACGCGGGTGGAGATGGATTTAGAGTTGGAAGCCGAAATGTCAATTCACAAGAAGAAGGAAGCGAGCTCCCTTTGTCCCACCGGGGCCATCATTTTCAAAGGCCAGGGATTTGACCGGCCGGTGGGAACGCGAAAATACGATGAGCCGGGAGCCTCGTCATGAGCCCGGGAATCCCACGCAAAATCACTTTGGCCACAACTTCGTTGGCGGGATGCTTTGGCTGCCACATGTCCCTGTTGGATATTGATTTGGTCCTTCTGGATCTCGTGGATCATGTGGAGATCCTGCGTTCGCCGTTGACCGACATCAAGACATTCAACCGGCAGGTGGATGTGGGACTGATCGAGGGCGGCGTTTGCAACGACGAAAATCTTCATGTGCTGCGGGAATTTCGCAAAAACTGCAATATTCTGGTGTCGGTTGGCGAATGCGCCATCATGGGTGGCTTGCCAGCGCTTCGCAATGATGTGCCTTTACAAGAATGTTTGAGCGAAGCTTATCTGAACGGTCCGACCGTCTCCAATCCCCAACACGTGATTCCACACGACCCACATTTGCCCAAGATTCTTGATCGTATTTACCCCTGTCATGAACTGGTGAAGGTTGACGTATTTTTGCCAGGCTGCCCGCCTCCAGCTAAAGCTTTTTTTGAGCTTATTGCAAGCGTGCTTGAGGGAAAAAATTTTCAGCTTTCCCGGGCTGCTACAAGATTTGACTAGGGACCCGTGGCGGCTTCGCCGCCCACGCTGCGTATGGAAAGGGAGGGCATTATGGTACGGCTTTTGCGGAGATGCCGACGGCACCGACTTGGGGGAACTCTGGGATTCCTGATCTTGTCACAGATTATTTTGGTTCAATCACAAGCGTCCGTTAAAATTTGTCCAAAAATGACCAAGGCGGACCAAAGAAAGCTGTCTTCCTGTGGATTTATTAAAATGAATCAAACATGCATTATTCAGCCCACCAACCTGCCGGCCAACTGCTCGCTCACCCGCAATCCCAAGGAATCGTTTGCGGTCATAGATTTGGTTAAGAGCATTATTAAACTTACCGGCTGGACGCGGACCTACATTGAAGGACGGGACGCAGAGAATTCAACTCACGAGTGTGCCTTGGAAATGTATCCAGACCATCTCACCCCCTGGGGTTTGCGAGGTTCAATGGTTATACGGATTACCGATTCTAAAGGGGTCCATGAGAATGGCTTTCAAGGCAGTGAGTTCGCAGAAACGGCGCTCGTTGAGGAGGAAAACGGGCTGCAATTTTCTTCTCTTTGGCAATATCATGGCTACAACCAAGAGGTGCACAAAATCATTGATCAATTGCGGTTGCAACGAGACAGTGAACACAAAATTTATGACCTTGTCATTACCAGGGAAAAGGATCCCGCCGCTGAAGATGCTGCGCCAGATCGGCTGCACTGCCGATTCCCTTTTTAGTAAGTCGTATGTTTTGGGCGAAAGGTTTGATCGAAGCATGCTTGAGCAGGCTTGGAGTCTGCAAGGGAATCCCGATGTGATCAATTCCGGGCCGGGACACACTCAGTCGTCCGGGCCGGGGCCGGGGCCAGGGCCACAGCAGGGAGAATGCTGATAGCGCTGGTCAGGATAGAGGCCAGAGTCGCCGCAACTGTCCCAGCCGACATGCTGCCAAGTGTAAACTGGATTGCCATTAAACGAATACCGAGGGTCTAGCAAGCAAGCATAAACACGTACAGTTTGGGAAGGAGACCAACAAGTATCATGATAATCTGGGTCCCCCGGGTCGCATGTATTAAAGATGCGCCAAGCGAACGCCTGATCAGAAGTTGCTGTCACCAATACAAGAATCCAACATAGCGCTTTCACTCGAAACCTCCCACAGCACCATTCCTTCCGTCCTGAATATGGTCATGAACGCTCGCAGCACTGGCGAAATTCCAGCCGCGCGCGATTGGCCCAGTTAGTGACTGTTCCCAACGCGCTTTAAACCATTCCAAAGCCGCCCCGAGAGAAGCTTCGCCCGCACCAGATAGAGGGGCCCCCATCGTAAAATCCACCCCCCTTAGAGAAAGAAGATGGACCCTTGGAACCACTTTGAAACAGGTCTTCGCCAAAGCCAAAACTCCGGCGGGCTCAAGGCCGTGAGTGCTGAATCCCGACAAAGGCCGCGCCTGAAGTTCCCGCAGTTCGATGGGTCGAGTTTGCCGAAGGTGAGCGTCGACCAAAACCACTTCCCGAAAATGAATCCAGCGTTCAGCGTCCTCGACCTGCAGTTGATAGACCCATTCAAATTCAAAGGTTGGCTTTGGTTCAACAGTTGAATCTGGCTCGACGGCTGAATCTGGATCGACAGTTGAAGTTGGCTCAAGAGTTGTTTCTTGCCAAAGATTTTGTAAGCGCTCAATCAGGGCGGGTCCCAGCCCGTCATCTCCTCGAAGTGGATTGCCGATTCCTTGAACCAGAACCGACGCGCAAGAAGGATGACTCGACATGCAACGACACCTCACTTTATTTCTTTTCAACTCACTGGATCCCCGAGATCGCCACCCTCGCCGCGCCGGTATTCAGCGACGAGCTCTCCCTCTCTCATCACCTGCACCGCGAGGGGCATCTTTCCGAGGGCATGGGTGGCGCAACTTAAGCAAGGGTCGTAGGCGCGAATAGCCACTTCGATGGCGTTCAAAAGAGGATCCCCTTGTTTTGAACGGGGATAAGAGAAAATGCGATCGGAAACACGGCGGACGGCTTCGTTCATCGCCAAATTATTGTGAGTCGTTGAAACGATCAAATTGCATCGGGTGATTTCGCCGGAGGGTACAGCCTGGTAGTGATGCACCAGAGTGCCGCGGGGGGCTTCAAGAAATCCAATTCCCTCACCGGCAAATTCTCCGGTCTTCTTGAGCTCAGCTCCTTGCAGTTGCGGATCGGCCAGAAGTTGCTGAATTTTCTCAGCGCAATGTAGCATTTCAATGAGACGAGCCCAATGGGCGTTCAACGTTTGCTGCGGGAAGCGGCCGTTGACCGAACGGAAATCCTCCAGCGCGCGTTGCGCCCGTGGAGTGGCGATGAAATCACAGGTGTTCAGCCGCGCCAGTGGACCCACTCGCACCGAGCCTTCGGGAAAACCGAGACTGCGGATAAAGGGAAACTTCAGATAGGTCCAAGGTTTGACTTCTTCGCCGTAAAACTCGAGGTAATCGTGGTAGTCGACGTCGTCCAGAATTCGATAACCGACCGCGGAAGTGCAGCGAAGAGGTCCATGATAAAGCTCCAGCTCGCCGTCGCGACCCACGAGAGATAAGGAAGGCATCGGTTGAACGAGGAACTCATCAACCCAAGAACGGTGACGAAGATGATAGTCGACGTAAAACGCCAGGGTTTCCTCACACCAAGCGATAACCTCGTTGATCGAGGGCACTTCTTTTCCGTCTTGAAAGTAATCCCGCTCCTCAGGAGTGAGATTCTTATGGATTCCGCCGGGAACAGCGGAAATTCCATGGATGCGCTTACCGGCGGTCGCGCGAATAATCTCCTGGCCAAATTTTCGCAGCAGAATCCCCTTCTTAGCGAGCTCAGGATGGGCCTGAGCCAGACCCACCACGTTTCGCAGCTCCACTTCGGAATCAATTCCAAGCAATAAATCAGGGGCCGCCAGATAAAAAAAGTGAAGGGCGTGGGACTGCAACACCTGCCCGTAATGCATCAACCGCCGCATCAGACGGGCTGTTTGAGGAATGGTCTCGTCTCTCATGCCAACAATCTCGTCAACCGCCTTGGCCGCGCAAAGATGATGGCTCACCGGGCAGATTCCGCAGAGGCGTTGAACCAGGACCGGCGCCTCCCAGTAGGGTCGCCCCTGAACAAATCGTTCAAAGCCGCGAAATTCAACGATGTGAAGTCGCGCTTCCTGGATATGATTTTTTTCGTCTAGCAAAAGAGTGACTCGACCGTGCCCCTCGACTCGTGTCACCGGATCAATGATTATTTCTCGACTCATAGTAAGGAGGGTATGGCACACTCGAACCAAAAAGGGACTCTGCATCGAGCTGCGTCGCCCTTTTTAACACTTTCGTTCCAGATTTTTTGCGACCCAGGGGGAATTTTTGGAGTTCAGGACTCTTTAAGTGTGCCCCTTCATCGGAACGATTCTAGCAAGCAAAACGATATGTTGGTGAAGAAATCAATTTACTTCATTTTACCGCATCTCCAATGGTTTTTCTTCATTGTCCCTATGGGTTTCATTAGTGGCGCGCACGCCGGATTGAGCTGCGGCTTAGTTCACTTTAGGCCCCATCTTCCATTAAAGGCCGAGGTTCACGTTCCGTCTGATCCAAGGCAACTTCCAGCGACCTTAATAAAAGAACTCGATCCTCTTCCAAGCGCGCAGGTCTGGCAAATCGAAGTGCCGAAAACTGAAGTCATTCTTGCCTATATCCCAGAGAGTTTGCATCGTATCCCTCAACTTGTTTCGCAAACCTTCCATGGCGAATATATTTTCCTGACTTTCACGGATCTTCAAAAGAAGGAAGAATTTCTGAAGTGGTGCCCATGTCATCCTCTGTTAAAGAAGGGCACTTTGCAGATCGATCAGTTGGCCCTGCATGTTCTCGTTCTGACTCCAATGGACCTGGTCGTCATTCGTGAAAAACTGCGCCCTTCGTTAGCCAATCTTCCTTCACAAAATCGTGCCTTCCCCACCACAATCCAAATTCTTAGATCGGCCTCAGCAGAACAAGCCTCAACCACAAACGGAACCACTTACTTCTTTAGCGCCTTTGGAGATCCGATCGGCTACTTCAAAGAGGGCGAAGCCATGGCCCTTGATTTTCTCGATCCGAACCTCACTGGCGCCTCTCATACACTCATCTGGCAGCGTCAGCAGGAACGAAGCAGGGATCCGTTGTTAACAACACCCCAAGAGATACGAACTGGCTATCTCAAAGCCCTCATTGACGCCACCAAGAATGCCAGTGACTGGATCAGTCAATTTCCTGATTCTGGTTCCGTGAGTTCAATCATTCGTTTCAAGCAAACAGCCAATAAGCTTGCAGAGCTTCAATCATGGATTGAGAGGCTGAAGGGCCGTCAGACCGACGACTCGGCAGTCCGGGAAAACAATAAATTCCTGATGGCGAAGTTAAAGCTCTTCGTCCAGGCCCTCTCGCAGTTCCTGCGCCCCATTCTGCAAGAAACGAAAGCGGGTTTGCTGACTTCGGATCCCCGTTTTCAATGGGTCGCTAAAGTTTCCAATGACCTTTCGGATCTCGTAAAAACCGAATTTGCGAAGACCACGCGCTTCTTTCGTTTTGTTTGGATTCCGGCACTTGAACTGGGTGACGGAGGATTTGTTTTCTCAGAGGTCACTCCGACTGCCTCTGGCCCCCCCGAGTCGTCATTCAACCCCCTTGATCAGGGCTTTGTTCTGCACACCCAAATGTTACGCCTCATGCTGGGCAACGAGCTCTTAGATGGACCGTTTTCAATGGCGGGCGATTATCCTTTTTTGGCTAACACTTATCGGGGTGGCTTGATTGAAATTGAATACTCAGATTCTGGAAAGCCGCTGTCCCTCGAAATTCCTGAATCAGGTTCGCAAATGTCCCTCCCGGAACGAAACGTTTTCATGACCGGGCCGATAAAAATGAGCGAACTCGAGAGAGTCCAGCTGATTTATGAGCTCAAGAAATACTTTTTAAATTGGATGCCTTGAAATTTCTTAAAGAATTACCATCCTGTTTATTCCGCAAACGCGAGGGGGGGGTAACGAGCGGTCCGCTGTTACAACGCTTTGGACTCCTCTTTCATGAGGTACCAAGTACATACGGTCCTTTATACAAAGTGACCCACCCCAGATAATTGCGGACAGACAGGAGTTTTGTGGAACTCATTTTCGGCTCTTTTTTAGGAATTTTTCCATATCTTATGCTTTCCACTCGAAAGCAGAGGACCCTTCTTCTTGGCATTGGAATTGAATAAATATCATGAATGATAGGGCACCTCATGTTGTTGGGATAGTTGGAAGTCGATTCCCGCACAGTCTTAATTAGAGGGAACGTCACCATGAGATTTTCTTTGTGGCGAACGATTTATGTTGAAAAATAAGCGTGTGGCGCCTCGTATTTCATTGGTTCTCGCTCTCTTTTCCGCCCCAACCCTTGAGAGCTTTCGGACACTGCCTGAAACTCAGCAACAGGCGTTCATTGCTAGCTACGGAAGATTGAGCCACCCCGATTTTGTTTCAACTGGCCCTGCAAAACTCCCCAGTTACTATGTGACGCCGGAGGGAAGGGTCGAGCTTCGGCAGGTCGCAAGAATGATCCTTAAGCTCTCCAAAGAACACCACTACCGAGCCATTTACTCGATCGGTCGGTCGGGGACCGGAATTATGGCTTACCTCATAGGCCTTGGCGAAAATGTGCGCGACCTCCCTTTCTCTTGGCGAGGCGTTCGCTGGGCCGTAATGACAGGCGGAAAGCGTGCGGCGTTGAGGGTCCACCTGAAGGCGTTGGGTCTTTCGCCGAAAGAAATCGCATCCGCTGAGAGACCGATTCTCCTTTATGATAATGTCTATTCCGGCACAGGGGTCACGACACTTCTTGAGGAGATTTACATTTGGGCGCATGAGGTGGGCCTCGCGGACGAAGTGAAAGCGAAGCTCCACTTCTTGGGCTTTTTCCCGCCGTGGATGATTGCCGAACGTTCGCTGAGGGAGCTCCATCGTGCGGCCTTGAGGGAACGGCTTAACTCAGCGGCGCCCCCATCGACCGACGACATCGATAAGGCCGCGAGGGCAGTCTCACTTCCGGGCGAACACAAGCTGGCCCGCTACGCCTCGAGAGTATTTTCGATGAGAATATCGACGGCATTCTTTGAGTATGCGACACTCTACGGACCAAATGTGCAAGAAAGCTTCATTCCCGACAAATGGGAGGCAGCTGTCAATTCACAGGCCGAGTCAGCGAAGTTTCTCGGTCAATTGGAAGAGCCGGCGTTCGTTGAGCTACATTATCTAATCAGCGAAGGGATCAAGGACTCACGCCGGAAGACTTGCGCCGATGTTCATTCCTTCCAATTGCACTGACAGCGCATCTAAGATGAGAGGGTCATTCCAAGGGCGGGAAGCGAATGTGCTACCAGCCAAGGTTCCCCGGTCGCGCCTTTTGACCTTGCAAACGCGGATCACGTCCCCCGGCCAAAAGAATGAACTTCATCGCAGAAAAGAACCGGCGCGGAACTTTCGCGCCGATCAAGCCATCGCCCCTGCAGCCGATCGATCAGGTGGGTTACGAATTTAACCGAGTAGGAGTTCAACTCAGCTGGGTTAAGTTTTCCGTTTTGTTTCTTAGCCCCCTTCTGTTGCGGATACGCTGAGACCTGAAGGACCAAAAATTCCATTTCACGGGGACCACGGCCGGCTTGCTCGTCGACCAGCTCTTCGCCGTGCTCATCGAGTTCGGGATTCCATGAGACCCATTCTGCCTTGATTGTCGATGCCAAGGGCTCGAGGCGATCCATCAGGTGATTGAGCCTGGTGGGACTCAACTTGAAAAAGGGGCCCAGCACGATGCGAGCTTGACCCGTCGAAATTTCATAACTGTGGTCCATATAGGGTCCACCCATCATCACTCCGCCCACTGAGCTCGCCTTTGACACGGCCACATTGGGTCTCTTCACCACGTTCAAACCGAGAAAGAATCCTGTGTATCTGCCGATGTTCAGCGGGCGACCCCAATAAATCTTTTCGTTTTTGACCAGGCCATCGCTTAGGATATCGACTCCTGCTATAGGCACCCGATCGACAAAGGAAACCCACTCCTTAGGAAGCAGCAAACTCAGGATCTGATCAGACGGCACGCTCATTAACCTGGGTTCGCGACCTTCTTGGCGTTCGGTGACCAGAGCGAGCAGTTTCTTTTCAGCTTGGTCGTTCAGTTTCTTCATCGCAGCCGTCAACTGGGGTTGCTCAAACTGGTTCGATGGTTCAGCGGCAAGTGGAATGATCGAAAAATGAAAAAGATCAACCACCGCTTCGACGGCCAACCGCGTGGTCAGGGCCGTCGGAAGCGTGGGCGGCGGAGCCGCCATGGGTGAGGTATCGGGACCGTGCTGAGCAAAAGCCGCCCTCGGACTCAATAAAGCCAATGAAACGATGACGATTGATCCAACCGCTGATCGGGCAAATTTCCGAATGAACATCAAGATCCCCCCCTTAAGTTTTGGATTCGCAATTGCTTAAGCCAGCGTGCTAGCGTGCTTGCTAGTGCTTTTGCCATTACCATAGCCTTGTGTCTACCGTGAATTGCTGCGGCGTGACCCGCAAAAAGTACCTGGAACCTGCTAAACCTGCTAGCGCAAAAGATCAAGGAAAGCCCGCCAGGCCGCCACGTAGGCGCTCCATTCGAGCTTCACTTCAACACCCAGCCGCCGCAGAATCAGATAGTCATACAGGCCGCGGATGTCCACGCCGGAGACCACGTCGAAGCCGGCGCCCCGCCCTTCTTGCATCAGGGCACTCAACTGAAAGGTGAAGGGGATATCGACGATCAAACCAGGCCGATGAATAAAATTAAGATAAAGCAGTGTCTCAAGCATATCCCGGTCGGCCTGCAAATCCAGCGTGTTGATGAGAAGCGAACCGTTGTTTGGTTTCAAAGTCATTTCCGCCGTGGCGAGGATTTCAATCTCCAGGCCAAAACAAAACGAACTTAACCTTTGAATGTCTTGCTGGGATTTTGGACTGTCGTTGCTGATCAGAGACACGCGCCGATATCCAAGCTCAAACGCCGCCACCGCGGCCAGCCTGGCCCAGGGTCCCGTCCCCGCGACATAGGCCACCGCCGCAATATCCAGGCGTTGACCAATGCGAACAATCAGCTCTCGCAATACTTCCTCGTAAAAATTCCGGGGCCAATAGCGGCCCGATTCCAGCCAGACAGAATCAACAAAATGCAGACGGCCGACGTCCTGCGGATTTTGTTTGAGCTGGTGCAAGACCTCGGAGGACTCCAGTGGATCAACGATAATCAAATCAGTAAACTTTTCGAGAAAGGGATTCCCAGGCGTCCCTTCAACCCAGTTGACGTCCCAGTGGTTATCCTTCCAAAATTGATGACGAAAACCACAGCGCGCCGTGGGCAGTTCAAAAGCCCGTAAACTCATGGTGAACCTCGCGCGCCCTTTGAATGTCTTTTGCAATTTGCGCTTTCAGGTCGTCGGGCTTTGTGAAGGCCCGGGTTTCACGCAACCGGTCCAGAAACTCAACTTTCAACCCCTGTCCGTAAAGTTCGCCCTTGAAATCAAGCAAATAACTTTCAATGCGTTGGTGCGAATCATGAAACGTGGGCGCGGCCCCCAGGTGGGTCACGCTGGGGTAAATCGCCGAGGCGACATGAACTCGCGTGGCGTAGACACCCTCTTTGGGAAGGAGAGTGGACGGCCGAGCCAGATTCGCCGTCGGAAAACCGAGATCGCGGCCCCGTCGCTCGCCCGCCTCCACCTGGCCAGTGATAAAAAACGGAAACCCCAACAACTCATTGGCGTCTCGCACATCGCCGTCGCGCAGAGATTCGCGAATATTCGAAGAGGACACGACCTGACCGTGCCAGTGGAGGGCCGGCACCACGTGAATGCTCACGCCCTTTCCGGCCCCCCATTCTTGCAACACATGGGAATCGCCGTGGCGCCCGCGTCCAAAGCGGAAATTGAATCCCACGACCATCGCCGCCGGATGAAAAAGAGGCCACACCACTTGATTCAAGAATTCTTCCGGCTCCTGGGCGGCGGTTTTTTGATCGAAATGGTGATAGTAAATTCCATTCACTCCGGTTTCTTCCAAAAGGGCCCGCTGATTTTCAAAGGAAAAAATTCGTTGGAACTGATGCGTTGGTCTGTGGAGGAGCTGAAGGCTCCGACTTGGGGAAAGCACTTCGGCGGGGTGAGGATGAAAGGTCAGAGCCCAAGTCGGTGCCTTCATGAGCTCCGCCGCCCGAGGCGGCTCCGTCGTCACCTCCGCAGACATGACCGGGCTCCCCCCGGCCAGTTGCCGTGATTTTTCAATCAGCGCGCGATGGCCGCGGTGAATTCCGTCCAGATTGCCAAGAATCAAAACGGGGGGTTGAGACAGTTTAGGAATTTCCGAGGGCTGATAAGCAACAAACAAGTTTCCACTCCTTTCACTCGTGGCGGCCATTGTCAGCAATAATTCACGCCTTGGTCTACTATCAACAGACCCTAACCGGTACTTGCAGTTTGCGGCCTATTTGATAAGGTGCGGCATTGTGAGGGCAAGACTAAATTTTAAAAGCTACCTGCACGGCCTCCGTCGTCTTCGACCGATTCTCTGGCGGGCGATCTTTTGCTGGGCCTTGGGAATCATCCTGCTCGTCAACGATGAAGTGAGTTCCTTTGATTTTCGTTTTCAACTGCGCGGCGACCAGCCGGTGGATCCGGGCATTGTGATCATCAAGATGAATCCCAATGAAATTCTCTCCAACTACCGCCTTCACGGACGGCTCTCGAGCTGGAAGAACGTGGCCGACCTGACGGATTCATTCTATTGGGACCCCCAGGTGTGGAAGAAACTCCTGGTGAACATCCTGGCTCAGAAGCCCAAAGCCGTCGGCGTCACGTTGTTTTTGATGGACCATTTGAGCCATGAATCACTCACCGACCAGGATTTGCAGCTGTTCTTCGACCGGCGGGTGTTTTGGGCGACTCAAGACGCCAGTCATGAGAGCCGCGGCAGAGCGCTTTTTAGCCTCCCCGAAGGGGAAAACACTGGCGGCTACGACCTTCTGCGGGATGAGGACGGCGTCATCCGCCGCTTTGGCCCAAGCAACACCTCGCTCCCTCATTTGACCGAGCGGGTGGCCGGAATCAGCTTGCAGGCCGGCGGTAGCGCGCTTATTAATTACCGCGGCGGCCCCCATATTTGGCCCCGCTACACCCTGAGCGAGGTCATCGAGGATAAACTGCCGCATGACGCCTTGAAGGGGAAATACGTGTTGATTGGCGCTGATTTCAATCCGAATTCGCAATACCTCACGCCCTTAGGGCCCGATGACCGGGTTTCGGTGATGGCTCAAATCACCGACAATCTTCTCGCCAATCGGTGGATTAAGCGCGCACCGACCTCGCTGTTCACCGTGTTGTTGCTGGGTCTGTTGATTGTTTGCGTGATTTTGCTGCTGGAATACCCGCAAACGGTGGCGGCCGTTTTTTTGCTGTGGATTCTCACCTTGATCACGGCGCTTTCGATTTGGATCTTTGATGACTTTTGGGTGTGGACGCCGGTTTATTCGGCGGCGGTTCAGACGATGGCCACTTGGATTGTTTTTCTTGGTTATCAAGCGAACCGTTACGAGCGAAAAAACCAAATGCTCAAGCAAGAACAAAGGAATCTTCAGGAGCTCGAGGAGCTCAAAAACAATTTTATTTCCCTGATCAGCCACGACCTCAAAACCCCGATCGCCAAGAGCCAAGCGGTGATCGATCGACTGATGACCGGCAGCGTGGGCGGCGAGGCCGCCACGGGCGCATCGATCACAGCGGAATTGTTTTCGGATCTGCAGCTTCTGCACGGATTCAACGATGAGCTCCACCGCTATATCCAGTCGATTTTGCGCTTGCTGCGGGTCGAATCGCGCGACTTCGAACTGCACATCACGCCCGGAGACATCAACGAAACGGTGGAGGACGTGGTTCGCCAGCTGCAGCCTTTGATTCAGTCCAAGGAACATCACCTGACTCTTGATCTTGAAACCCTGTTCACTCTGGAGGGTGATTTTACCTTGCTGCGGGAAGTGATTTTGAACCTGGTCGAAAACGCCGTGAAGTACACTCCAGCGAAAGGTTCCATCGGCATCAAGTCCTTTGAAGCCTCCAACGCCGTGGTTATTGAGGTGACGGACTCTGGCCCGGGAATTCCAAAAAGTGAGCTGACGGCGGTATGGAGAAAATTCGTTCGCGGAAAAGATCAGGATTTAAAGAGCAAAGGGACCGGTTTGGGGCTTTATTTGGTGAAGTATTTTATTGAGCTTCATGGCGGTTCAGTCCACCTGGAGTCGGAGGTGGGGCGCGGCACAAAGGCCATTGTCCGCCTGCCCCTCGAACGCCCCCTTGTGCCGTCGTCCACGTCGTCCCCGTCGACCCAGCCGCGCTCCTCAACTGCGGCCGATGAACGGAGCGTGGGCGGGGCCGGCCAAGTCGGCGGCTACGGTGTGGACGGCGAAGCGGCCACGGGTGACAAAATCACAATAATAGGAGAAAATCGTGAGTTCTGATGCAATCGAAAAGCTCATTTCCGTACTGATCGTCGACGACGAGGCCGAGCTTCGGCGCAGCCTGATCCGCATCATCCAGTCCAATCTCCCACGACATCATTTTTCCTTTATGGAGGCGGGCAACGGACTGTCAGCCATCGAGCAACTGGACAACAACGAGTTTGATCTCGTCCTGATGGACGTGAAGATGCCGGAAATGGATGGACTGGAAGCCTTGCAAAGAATCAAAATCAAGGACCCGGCCACTTTTGTGGTGATCATGACTGCCCACAGCAACCTCGCCGACGCGATCACGGCCATCCGTGAAGGGGCTTATGACTATATTGAAAAGCCGGTCAGCGCACAGCGATTGACCGAGATCGTCACCAAATGCCTGGAAGCGCGCGAAATGGTCTCGGAACTGGCCATGGCTCATCCGATCTTTGATGATGATATCGAAACGGAATTTATCGGCCATTCACTCAAGATGCGGCAGGTTTTTGACCTCATCGCCAAGCTTTGCAAAGTGGAAACCACAGTGTTGATCCGCGGGGAAAACGGCACTGGCAAGGAGCTTGTGGCCAAAGCGATTCATTTCAATTCTCCCCGCAAATCGGGCCCCTTCGTGGCGGTCAATTGCGGCGCCATTCCGGAAACATTGATGGAGAGCGAATTTTTTGGCCACGAAAAAGGGGCCTTCACCGGCGCCTCTGAAAGAAAAATTGGAAAGTTTCAGTTCGCCAACAACGGGACTCTCTTTCTCGATGAGATCGGTGAACTCAAGCCGGAAATGCAAGTCAAACTTCTGCGCATCCTGCAAGAAAAGAAATTCATGCCGGTGGGGGGCAACCGCGAAGTCAAAACCAATGCCCGCATCATCGCGGCCACCAACCAAAATCTGGAAAAGATGATCCAAACCGGCGGGTTTCGTGAAGACCTGTTTTACCGGCTGAACGTCATGCCGATCTTCCTGCCCCCGCTGCGCGAACGCTCTGATGATATTCCGGCCCTCGTGCAAATCTTCATTCGCAAGTTCGCCAAGTCGCAGCCGCTGAGCCGGATCACCGGCATCACTCCCGAAGCCTTGCAGCTGCTGACGGGCTATCAATGGCCAGGCAACATCCGTGAATTGGAAAACGCCATTGAACGGGCCTTCATCGTTGAAAGCGGTGTCCTCATCACCGTGGCCAGCCTGCCGGAAAATCTTCGCCAGTTGCAAGCGGCGCAGGTCAGCTCCCCCGAAGGATCTCTAGCGATGGCCACGATGAGCAATGGCGCGGCCACCTCAGGGACCCTCAACTATGAAACCTTCAAAGAACAATCCGAAAAGGACTTCATTGTCAGCGCCCTCAAGGCCAATCGCGGCCGTATCAATCAGACGGTCGCGCACGCCAATATTCCCAAGAACACGTTGCTGAGAAAGATTCGTAAATACGGCATCAACGTGAAGGAGTTCACGGATCCGGGGAAGATGTGACCGCCCTGTCACAGCAAATAGCTGGCCCACTCTCTGAGGCGAGACGGAATCAATTCATCGATGTCTGAACCAGAGAAGGTTCGCTTCAAAAGTTCTTGTCTTGCGCTGTTAAGATCCCAAACAACTGAGTCACAGGCGAGTTCCACCAGAACTTTTCTAACCTCAGCAGCATCAGGATGTCCTTTTATCTTTTCCCACAACGCTTGCATTTCGAAATGAGTCCCGCGCTCAACGATTCCCCATCCAAGCTCCGCGATGTCGGCCAAGTCTTTGATTCGTTCCGGATCGTCCAAATACGCCGCACGTTTCAAGCCGACCATCGCCAATGGATTGGGAAAGGTTAACTTGTCTTCAATATTGAATGACTCCATGTCGGCAAACTGGAATCCCTTAAGTGAAAAGTGAGATCCTACACCCATTACCTTTTTTGCGAATTCATCAGAAATGCCTTGGCCAACCGGATGAGCGAGAAGATCAATGTATGTTAGACCGCCTGGTATCTTGTTGGGCGAGTAAAAGCGATAAGGCATTCGCGCATCAGAAACTGCGTATTTAAAAGACAAGAGCGCCTTCTTAAGGGATTCGTAATTGTCAGCACCAGTTAAGAGCCCAACACTGAGATCCAAATCGCCGGTTTTTCTTCTAAGAGACGGAGTCCAACCCTGACTCGCATACAAATCGAAAACTCCGGCACCAATAACCAAGAGATTGGATTTCGCTGCATGGATGATTTCAGCAAAGTTGGGTAATGCAGCGGACACACCTTTGAGCCATGCTTGCGCTTTTTTTTGGTCATACTGCATTCATCGCTTCTTTCAATATAAACAGTTGAATTTCTCGAAGTCTCTCAGTGCCAAAACCCAAATCCCAAACTGCTCGGAACATGTTAAGTCTGGGAACACCCGGATAGGGAGCGATCGTCGAAACTATTGCTTCAGCCTCCATGCCATATTTGGGAATCGCGAGAAGCCAAATCGACTTTGCCTTTTCCACTCCGGGGATCAGCTTATATTTCGCCTTTAATCTATGGAAGGCTTCTCGAGAACCCCAAATTGAAAGATCGTCATCCCGAAGATATCCAAATTTTCGGGCGACATCCAAAGGACCAGGTACCAAAGTTCGAAAGACCTCGTCCTTCCGGAAATCTTCAAAGACGTCCTTTTTCTTAATATCCAATAAAGAGTAGTGCGGTGTTGCAGCCTGGAAAAACTTCGTAAGCCCTTTGAAAGTACTTTTATCAGAAAGCGCCAATTTCCACCATTCATCGGGTAACTCGGCAATCGCATTACGGAGGTCAAAAACTTTCTGCACTTTGAGAGTGCGCATGATCTTACTCAACTTGGGTTGATTGACGCCAAAATGTTTTGCAAAAGCAAGACCGGACCGATAATCCCTCAAACGTTCCCGAGGATGGATGAACAGAGCATCTAATATTTTGAATCCATTCGGACTGATGATTAGTGTATATGGAGGAAAACGACCGAATTCTCGAATACCTATTTCTCGAATTGGATGTCGCCGCCGGAAGGCCAGGCGTTTCCTAGGTTCAATGGAAACTGTTTGGGTCTCCTTAAATATCTTCAACCTATCTTTTCCACTGAAATAGCTAATTCGATTTGCTTCGCAATATTTTGCCTCCTCTTCACTAAGACCCCGAACTAGTATCCCCCGACCTTTTGGTTCACCTGCGTAGAAACCGAATTTTTGAATTGGATGAAATTGAACCCCACAGATTACGAGTGTGTCGTCACGACGTTCGATTTTTAGGTCGATTCTCAGAAGATCTTGCAGCTTTTCTAGGCGGTTGTGGTAAAACTCTATGGCAGCCATTAGTAGGATCATATCATTAGTAAGATCTCATTACTAGTCTAATTACGTTACTAATTTAGTATGGGTTAAGTCTCATCTTGAATTGAGCGACTGATCGCCGGATTCGCTAATGAGATCAAATATCAAGAAATTCAATGAGTTACCAATTGGGCTTGTGGCTAAAATATATTTTGTGATATATTCATAAATAATTTCGAGGAAACTATGGGTAAGCCTTTAATGATTCAAGAAAATGATGACAAGATGATAGAGAAGCTGAAAAGGAAGATGGGAGCAAAGACAAAAATTGATGTCATCCGTACAGCTTTGAGGCTCCTGGATAAGGATCTCTCTAGAACTGAAAGAATTGAGCGTTGGTGTCGGGCCGCAAAGATCGTTGGCAAATCCAGCCTCGAAGTGCTCAAAGAATTTCAGACAGAGGAAAGATTTAACAAGCTTACATGAATTCTCCCCGGCGCTGGCACATTTATGTCGTGGATCTCGAACCACGAGTCGGAACGAAACCAGGAAAACAAAGACCCTGCTTGTGCATTCAACCATCAGAATTTTGCGCTTCAGGCCTTGCCTCGTCCGTGATCATCCCGTTGACCACTAAAATTCAATCTGACGATGTCTTTCCCCTTCGGGTCAGGATACCGCCCGGCACTTGCGGGTTGGCAAACGAAAGTGATGCGTTGATCGATCAAATTTTAGCCTGGGATATCACTCTCTTTAAAAGTGACTTAGGAGAAATTCCTGAGGCGCTTCAAGATCTCGTCAAATTGGCCCTAAGGGATTTTTTGGATTTGTAGGAAGGTTCATCATAAAGATATTTCAAGGCCTCGCCGATGCCGGGTAACATTTCGACACTGAAACGCGTGGACTTTAGCAAGATCACCGCAAGATGCTGTCCGCCGCTGTCATTGGCAACCGCGCACTCCGCGAAGTCAAAACCAATGCCCGCATCCTCGCGGCGACCAGCCAAAACCTGGAAAAGATGATCCAAACCGGCGGGTTTCGTGAAGACCTGTTTTACCGCCTGAACGTCATGCCGATCATATTCCCAAGATCACCCTGCTTCGTAAGATTCGTAAATACGGCATCAACGTGAAGGAGTTCACAGATCCGGGGTAAATGTGACCGCCTTCCTTATTTCAGCATATTCTGAATGGCGCTGATGATCGCCTGCCGGTAATCCACGAAGTTGTTGGTCATATCCTGAACCGTGAATTCGTAGGGAATGTCAGGCGTGACACCCCGGTTCTCCAGCGGGTCACCGTTCAGGCGCTGAGCGATCGTATAGGTGTAGCGCAAACTTTGGATATTGAATTGGTTGATGATCGGCGTCTCCTTGACGGCCCCACCCGCCCCGGCCGTGCGCTGGCCCAAGATCGTGGCGCGGCCGGTGTCTTGCAAGGTGGCGGGAAAAAAGTCGCCGGCAGAAAAATCCAGCTCGTCAACCAAGACGAGAATTTTCTTCGTGTACCGCTGTTTGGGATGCGGGTTGATGTATTCAAGGCCGAGGAGCGCCGTCGGTTGAGTCAATCGGCGACCGGCCTGATACTCGTCCAACAGCATTTGGTCATAGCGCTTGATACCCAACCAGGTTGTAAAGTCCACGACCATCCCGGGCAAGAGACCTTGCGTGACTATTCTGGCATCTTCTTCGCTACGCACGAACGGCGCCCTTTCCAGGCGGCTGGCCGAAGCCATCACCATTTCAGAGGACACCATAATCCGATGCGGGAGAGTCTTGAGAGGATAGTCCGTCAGCCGGGAGAGCAAGCCATACATGTAAGCGACGGACCCGCCCAGGTTGTGAGTGATGTCGATCACCAACAGATCGGTCTTGTTGGGCTCATCCATGACACTCACAATTTGGCCGAACTCATCGGCGGCTTCGACCTTTTCTTCGTCTTTTTCGATCGAGAATGTGGGGATACGCACAAAACCAATGATGGGCCCGCGTTCTGGCAGGCGGTAGATGTGATTGGGGAATCTTTGCGAAGCGATGGATCCGATGTCAGTGCCCAGGGCCGGCACGAAACCTGAGCCGCCCATTGTGTAGGCCTCACAACCACCTCGATCATCTGTCGTCGTGACTTTCAGTTCAGGGCTGCGCTGAAAGGTCGAGGCCGGATCGAAGAACATGTTGCGAGGGGGAATATCGTGGGGAACGTAGTCACGCGTGTACTCCCACTCGAAGCCCAGATCTCTTGTCGGTCCGCCCTGTGATGCTGGATCGTACCCCACCGCGGGTATCTGAATGTCGACATGGCCACGCGGAACATTCATACCAAGGGCGCGATAACGCTGCACGAGTTGCACCTCTGTAGCCAAGCGCAACTCACTGGGACTGGGCCCTTTGTAACGCTGGGGCACCAGTTCTCGCACCACATCGCCGATCTTTCTGCCGCTAAAACTTAGGATTTCCGTGCCTACGGTGAAGTCGGGCAAGGACTGCTCGGTCAGCTTTTTACGATCAATGCAGGTCACAAAGTAACGACCTTGAGCTGGCATAACCAGAAACGGCAAAGTCGCTTTTTCAGTCGAGTTGAAGATGATCTGAGTGTGGAAATCGCGAGTGGCCTCCACCAGATCAACCAGCAGATCCTGAAACTGAGCATCGGTAATGTTCGGGTTCTCAACAATCTTGTTGCGTACTGATTGCACCTCTTGGGCCAGGTTGATTTGACCGTCTTGAAACTTAAATTCGATCGGCGCGTATTCTTCAGAAAACGCGGTGATGACCTGGTTCAGGGTCTGCAGCATGGTCGCCTGCTTGATGTTGAGGTGCAAACTGGCGGACTCGGCCCCGAAGGCCATTTGGCTGGAGACCAGCAGTCCGAGGGCAAACGGCTTTAACATGGCGGCTCCTAACTGATCGATCACTAGACGAAGCGTGTGCTGTGCGAAGAGTATGCTGTACCCTCTTTAATGCAACAGGTCAACAGAGCCACTGCTGGGACCCTCTCCGAGTGAAAAAAGCACCCAATCATGCAAGGTTCAAAATTCGACTCATTATGAGTCGTCTTTCGCTGCCGGGCGGAATAAACGGGTCTCTTCGCCACAACAGGTTCCAAAACCGGTTTCACAAGAAGCCCAGGGACCCTCGTATCGCACATACGCTCTCAGTCTGAGTCGCGAATGGACTTTTCAAAAAGGCCCTTTGACTGCTCCTCGGGGATCGATTCTTTGCTCGACGAAAACAAATCGTAAGCGAGGCCCACAAAAAAAGTCCAGTTGTGGTCACTGCGGTGAAGCGGGCTCATCCGGTTCGCCGAAATATCGTAGTTGGACAAGCTGCTCTGCAGGTAAAGCCAGGTCCTGCCCGTATGAAAACTCTGCAAGTAAGAAAATTCCTTGCTCAAAAGCCCGCCCCTGGCGCGATAGGCGGGCCGATCTGGCGTGGCGTACTCGGGTGCCACCGTGAAATAAAGGGCGGCGAAGTTTTCGTCGAAACCATTGAGAGTCAAGGTCAGGTGCCCTTCCGTCCACAATTTGCCGGTCCATTTCGAGGGAGTAATATCAACGGCCCACTGGTACTGCATTTCCGCTTCGAAGAAAGCGCCGTTGACATGGGTCACGGAAAGATCCGTTGTGACCCCCTGATAGGCGGCCAAATGGTACTCCCAACTCCCCATTTTTTTCTTGAATTGCGGACCTATGTACACCGCCCACGGGAGATCGGGCATCCCCTGCCGGACTTGATCCTCAGACGACTTGAGCATGGGAAAACCACCAAAGGTGAAACTCAGGGACCACGACTCATCCTTGAGTAAGAAAGCACGCGCGCCGCTTTGATCATCGGCACGGACGACATCGCCCAAGTATTCAAAGATCGGAAACGGAATAAAGTAATCGCGAACGTCGGCCGAAGCTGGATAATGCTCCAGACGAATCACCCCCACGCCCATCCCCAGACGCCAAAGCCGTGGGGTTTCCGGATTTTCTTCGGGTGCGGCAACGCCCAGCTGAGAGAGGAGCAGGACGAACTCCATGAAGATCGGAATGGACAATCTCCACGTCACTGCTCGCATCAAAGTCCGCATCAAAACCATCCTTGGGAAGGATACTGAAGAGCCCTAAGCGAGCTGCAAGCGCGTCGTCTGAACCAACTTCTCCCAACTGCGAAAGACGTCGTCCACATTGAGTTGAGTCATGCATTCGTGGTTCCCGCGCGGGCAA
>PSRN01000183.1 GCA_003176075.1 Bdellovibrio sp. | reverse complement strand
CGCTTCCTGATGTCGGTCTCCACGACCGAGTAGCTCTGGCTGGTGGAGCAAGAGAGCAAGTCCGACCACGTGCCCAGCCGAATCCGTTCTCAACCGATCGTCGGCGAGCTTAGCGGTCACGACGGCAAGAATTACAATCGTGGGATCTTCATCGTGCATGAAAGATTCCGCCAGAGCTCGCACCAACAGCAAGCTCCTTGCTCTTTCCAAAACTTCCAGAGCGGCCTTTTCCTCAGAGCTCGGCTTGTACCCGATGGACAATCGTGACCCGCGGAGCCTGGCCGACCTGGTCATAAAAGCAGATACGATTTCCTCAACCATTGCGTTTGGACTCGTGTCGTATCCATAGAGCGACTCGGGTCCAAAAAGATAAGTGAGCATCGTTCCGAAGTCGCTAAAATCCGACAGCCCGCCATATTCTTCGAAATTCGGGTGAGGAATGGGTTTTTGCACTTGCACTTCTACCTGAGTGAGCAAGGGCGGTAGCGCGAGCAACTCATATCTTGCGGAAAGCGCAATTTCCGCCATGTCGGCACTGAGTCTCCGCCGAGCCTGATTGAAGCGCTCCTCCGAAGCGGAATCAAAAACCGGTGTATTTTGAAAATTTCCAACGGCGCCTTCCAGGGTCGCAAAAAATCGAGTCAAAGCTTCATTGAATGATTGGCTGCTGGGAAATGAGCGCGGCACTGAAACTGGCGTCCCAGACCCGCTCGTTTGCCCGGTCGCCGGTTGCCAAATCAAAACGGCTGTCGTTAGGAGCGGCAGAAAATGACGATGCAGAAGCATGCGACCCTTTCTCGAAATCATCTTCCATTCGTTTCGGATAAGCTGGTTTGGGACGACCTTAGGCGCAAAGGCACAATAAAGCTTAGAAAAATATTGGAAAATGAAATTATTTTGTTCCCCGTGGCGGCTTCGCCGCCCACGCTGGTTGAACTGCAGGGGGGTCACCGCCACGAAATCAATTAGAGAAGGCGATGACCACGCAAGATAGACGCGATGGCCGAAAGGGTGATTTCACGGGCTTTCTTGCCCGGCAAATGACGGCTTTCAGTCAGGGCTGAAAGAGTGCCGCCAATCGCGGTCATCTGAATGGATTTCGTCAAAACATAAGGATCATCTGACTTGCGCAAATTGAATCCGCTTAGAATCGATTGCAGTGATTCTTCGCCGGCTTTAACCAACGCCGTGTGTTCGCTCGCGATGGCTCCGCCAAGTCCGCACTGGTAATAATAGAGAAGCCAAAACTTGGCGTAGTTGGGATGCTGCTCAATCCAATCAAACGATCCTTCAACAAAGGCCTTCAACTGATCCCAGGCTTCAGGACCGGCTTTCTTCACGTTGAACATGGCAGCTTCCAAGTGAGACCGGCGAATGTGCTTGGCAGCCATTAAAAAAAGAGAAGCAAGAGTCGGAAAGTAATGATGGATCAGGGGCCGGCTGATATTGCAATCCCGCGCCAGACGGGCGTATGTGGTCGCCTCGATTCCTCGATTCGCAAAAGACTCTATCGCCGCTTCAATGATGCGGATCTGTTGCAGCTGAGAGCGGGAATGTTTTTTGGCGAAGGGATCGATCAATGACAGAGATGAAAATTTCACGTCCTTAGAAGTTTTCACATTCACGGTTGGTTTAGCTGGTTTCACAATTTTGGTGGATTTCACAGCGCTGGCTGATCGCATTGTCTCATGGCGCGTCTGACGGTTCCGGCGTGGTTGAAGCATTTGACGTATTTTCAAGAATTCTGACGAAGTGTCAAGTCTTTTTCAAAATTCAAATTTCATTTGCGACGAGGCCTCCCTGTCGGGCGAGGCGCTCGGCCTCCGAGCTTGGGATCGCGAACGCCTTCGCGATCCGTGGGACCGCGATCCGTGGGACCGCTTCTCAATACCCGTGGCGGCTTCGCCGCCCACGCCCATGTGATCGAGCCTTTCATGGCATTCTTGAAGGTCAGCAATTTCCAGCTCAATCACGCGCAATTGTTCTTCAAGCTCCGGTTGAACCTTACGAACCACCGGACCGTAATCCTTACGGGCAGAGAATCCCCAGGCCGGTAAATGCTTAAGTTGCCTGGCGTCGCGCTCAAGTTCAGCCAATTGACCGTTCAACCAGTCGCAACCCATCCTAATTTCATCCAACTGGAGGTGTGAAAGCTGTTTGAGGCGCAAAAGAGTAATCTGTAACAGCCGACGTAACTCGAGAAGATTTTTTTGCTGGTAAGATTTCTGGACAATATGCCAAGTTTTTTGCATCCATTGCGCTTCCTTTTCCTTCTCCTTTTCCTTCTCCTTTTCCTTCTCCTTTTCTTTGCCATTTTGCACCCGCTTGTCCGGATGAAGATGTCTCACCAGTTGCCGGTAGGTGATCTTGAGCAATTCTTCATCACGGGCCGAAAGCTGTTGTGATCTCTTGTGTCGGCGGTCAGAGATGCGAAAATAATCGTCGTTCTGGTAGTCCTTGGAGGTTCGCTTATCCACGGACTCTTCACCGTTCACAGCGTCATCTGCAAGATCAAACGCCGCGGCAATCTCCTGCAGGGCTTCAATGAGGTGATGCATTGACTCGCCGGTGGATTCTCGAAACTCCTTGTCAAAATACGACCGATGGTTTTTCGGAAGAAATTTCCAAATGCGAAGCACGTAAGGGGCACCTTCGACGGGACCTAAGCCCACGGCCAGGGATAGCAACTCAGAGGCCTCGTCACGGTCGCGGCAAATCCTTTGCAGTTCACGATCAGACAAACCATCAAAAATTTTTCGCACTCGGCGCATTTCATTCAGCGAAAGGTCGAATTCGTTGTCGGCTTCGTCGTTGTCATCTTCGGCCTTGTCAGCTCCGTCCTCGGCTTCGTCATCGTCGTAACCCCACTCATCGCCCCACATATCATCCGCCGAGTCGCGCTCCATATCCTGGCGAATAAATTCTTCGCGCTTTTCCCGCTCCTGAGTGATTCGGGCCCGTTCTTCCTCGGAACCCTTTTCGAATCGATTCTGTTCATCGCGCGCCAGACGAAAGGCTTTCGGCAAGTCCACGTTCAACATTTTGGAGATTGCCACTATCCAATTATGAAATTTTGCAATCTCCAAGTATTCCTTTTTTCGCTCTTCAATTCGTTCCAAGTCTTTCCTGAAAGTCAGGTTAAACCATTCCGTGAACAACCGTTGATCCTGTCCATGAAAATCAGCAATCTTCGTTTCTATTCTATCGATCTTCTTGATGACCGCGGCCGCCTCTTTGAAATGCGCCAGGCGAATGGCTTGGTCATCCACGATCAAGAGATCCCGCACTGGATTGGCGCGAAGGGCGGCCTTAAGTTCTCGATATTTCTTTCCCATTTACACCCTGACATAGGCTATCTACTGATATATTGATCAAGGTCTACTCGAAGGTGGAGGCCACGACAAGACGCTTGAGGCTATTCTCGGCGGCGCTCCTTACTTTGATTGACTGAGGATCAGCGTGGAGGCGGCCAAGGATAGGTTCTTGCGCAGTAGCCATTCTGAAGTCCAACCCGGACACTGTGACACGATTTCCAAATCCCTTGGCAAAGATATTTGACCATTTTCCGTTAGAAAAATCCGGATCGTCTTTGGCGGTAAAGCACCAAAAGGCCACGTCTCGGTTCTCCCCTTGTTCATTGCCATAGAGCACAAATGATTTTGGTTTTTTATTCTCAAACCAAATTTGTTCTTGTGACGGATCAAAGTCCCAATTGATGAATTTGATTGTACTTATGTATCCTGTATTGCTTGGAGTTTCAAAACCCGCCCTGATTGCAAGAGGGTAAAAATGACAAATATTCGTTCATCGATTCAGTAATCGCACTCTTTGACGGTCGACTCGGCCATACACGGAGCCCTTTCGGTGCGGTAGACGAAACGGTCAGCCCACTCGCCGCTGGCATTGCACCGACTCCTAACACATGTCACCTTGGGGTGATTCAATAGACAGGTTTTCGCGCTCTTGGGATTATGTTCGCAAACCCAGGCACATTGATTGAATTGCCCTTGCGGGTTGTGGCAAATCGCCAGGCTGGTCGGTGCCGTCCGGCTCGGATCATCCTCGATTTTTGTTTTAGTTTCAGTTTCACTTTCAGTTTCGCTTTCAGTTTTGGTTTTGGTTTTGGTTTCAGTTTTGCCTTTGCCCTTATTCATGGTTTTTCTCTTGGCGGCGGAATTGGTGCGGCCACCGACTTGGACTTCGCCGCCCACGCTCTTTCCAATTTTCCCCTTCACCGCCTGCCACGAAAACCGGTGGTTCAATGTCTTCAACTCCTCGGACGTCAGGGTCTTGACCGGAAGGAGTTTCCCCCGGGCCACTTTCTTCCCCTTCAGCAAAACGTCGTATTGGATTTCCCCGTCGAGGGCTTCTCCCTCAAAGGTGGCCGCCTGCCCGGACACGACCTCGGCTGAAACCTCAGTCTCCAGCCCCTTAAATGAGACCCCACCCTCGATCACTGTCAGCGTCCCCGAAGGTTTCTGTGGAGGTGCCGACGGAGCCGCCTCGGTCTGAGGAGGTGCCGGAGGAACCGACTTGGTACCACGGTCAAATTGAAAAACATAATCCCCCTTTTGAACTTCGACCCTGAAAAGGTCAGATGCCACCGTGCGAGGAGTGCCGGTTTTCGAGAGAAGAAGAAATTCGCCGGCAGCCAGGCGAATAAAGTTCACCAACCCCTGGTCAAAATCAATAAAAGGAATTTCGACTTCGCTGGCTTCCCCCACCACCAGACGGTCGCTGCTTGAAAGTTCAAGGCAAATGGCGCTGTCCTTTTCAGTCCGAATGCGGGCCTTTTCATAGAGGGTTTGCTTGATGTTGGCCTTCAACTCCTTGCCTTCAGCCCCATGAATTTCAACCTTCCCTTTCACCCCGCAGATACTCGGGAAAGGAGCCTTGCCGGCAAAGGCGGTCGCCATAAAAACAAGGCCCGTCAGCGGACACAGGAAAGCCCTCACTCGGTCTCCCAAATCTTGAGCCAGCGCAGGAAGATGGAATAGGCCGCGTTCACCGCAATGGCAAAACCGGGCAGTCCATCGCGGAAGCCTTGTTTGATGAGGTAGCACTCAAGAAATTTGATCGGCGGCTTGACGATCAATTTCCAAAGCGAAAAGCGCTGGCCCCGACGGCGGTCATTCACCGCCAAAAGCGACGAGTAGCGATTGTTGGTCGCCACCTGGTGAGCGACATCGCGAAAGACAAAATGGTGCAAGTCCCCATTCAAATTTTCGAATTTCTTTCCTTTGACGGATTCGTGAACCGCGGAATTGTCCCACATTGAATATTGCCGATGGAAAAGACGAGCCTGGCGATCAGGGTACCAACCGCCGTGCAGGATCCAACGCCCCAGGAAAAATGACCGGCGCGGGATCCGATACACCGTTTGTGCATCGAGGGAAGAAAATTCCTGTTGAATTTCTCGCGCCAATTCATCCGAAACAACTTCATCGGCGTCGAGGGCAAGAATCCAATCATGGAGCGCTTCTTTCGCCGCGAATGCTTTTTGCGGACCAAAGCCAAGCCATTCTTTGTTGATAATCCGGGCACCCAAGGAGCTGGCCACCTCACAAGTTCTATCCGCGCTGTTGGTGTCAACGATCACAAGGTCGTCGGCCCACTGCACTGAGCGCAAGCACCGCTCAATATTTCGCTCTTCGTTGAGGGTAATGACAGCAACGCTGATTGGCAGCTTCATCAATCCAAAATGAGATTTCCCCGCCAACTTGTCAAACCTCCTTGTCAAAAAGCCAAGCCTTTCGTTACCATGACAGGTCAGCGTGGGCGGGAGCGCGGGCTTTGATGCCGCCATGGGTGTTACCGCCACGGGTGTTATCGCCATGAGTGTTATCGCCATGAATAGATCCGAGGAGGTTGATATGAGATTTCAGCGTGGGCGTCTACGGAGGTGCTTAGCGAGCCTGTCCTTGTTGCTGGTGAGTTTTTCAGCGCGGGCCTGGATAGAATTTGCGGAGTCAGGCGACGTGCTTCCCCGAGGAACCTACAAATTGGGAGGCGGGCCGCAATTTCGCATGTCCGAACTCCCTGGGTTTTCGGGAACCAACTCGGCCGCCACCATTTCAACTTTTATGGAGGGTGGAATTCGCGATGACCTGGGTTGGCGCGCGACCCTGGGCGCTGGCGACCTGGGTTTTTTCCTGGGCGGAGGAATGAAGTGGATCCCCTTTCCGGATTATGAAAACCAGCCGGCCATGGGCCTGCGAGCCGATGTTAATTTCGGCAAAAAAAACGACTCCACGCTCTCCGCCATTCGCGTGGCTCCCTTAATTAGCAAAGGCGTTCAAACGGAGCTGGTGACCTTTGTCCCCTACGCGGCCCTTCCCTTGGGTCTGGCCAGCGTCGACAGCACTTCCTCTTTCATGATGCAACTCGCGCTTGGAAGCGATATCAAACCCGACGCGTGGAAAACCGTCATGTTCAATGTGGAATTGGGAGCCAACATCACCAAGGCCTTTAGTTATCTCTCCATCAATGCCTTTTATCTTTTTGATGGCGGTGCTGGATTCAAAATCAGACGGAAGTAACCACAGAAGGAAACCCTGACAGAAGGAAACCGTGATGACCCCTTTATTTGGCAGTGACGTCAAAACCGCCGACATCTATGTCGATCTCGGCACAGCCAATATACTGATTGCGGTGCGCGGTCAGGGTCTCGTTGTCAATGAACCAGCCCTGATCGCCTACAGCGAATCACGTCCCGGCAAAAAGAAGGTGGTCGCTGTCGGGCGGGAGGCGCAGGAAAAGATCCAGCAGTCCCCTGGCAATTTGCGGGCGGAACGGCCTCTGCGCGAAGGAGTTATCGCCGATTTCGAAACGGCGGAAGCTTTGCTGAAGCATTTTCTGCAAAGACTTAAGCACGGTCCCTTCATGTCGCGCCCGCGTCTGGTGGTTTCCATGCCTTTTGGCGTGACCGAAGTGGAAAAGCGCGCCGTGGTCGACGCGGGGAAAGCTGCCGGGGCCAAAGAGGTCGTCTTGATTGACGAGCCCATGGCTGCCGCCATTGGCGCCGAACTGCCGATCCGCGATGCCAAAGGCAGCCTGATTGTCGATATCGGGGGCGGAACAACCGAAGTGGCCGTGATCGCCCTGGCTGACATCGTGGCTTGCACCGGCGTTCGAATCGGTGGGCACGCGATGGACGCCGGTATTCAAAGCTATTTGCGAAGGCAAAGAAATTTCCTGGTCACTGACCGCGTGGCTGAACGCCTGAAGATTGAGTTGGGAACGGCGATCCCCAAGAAAGACATCAGAACCCTGGAAGTGGACGGCCGAAACGCCGACAGCGGCGCGCCCGTAAGGATGGAAATTTCCTCGCAGGATATTGGGCTCGCCATCGACTCCTGCCTGAGTGATATTATCCGCGCCATCCACGATACCTTGGAAAAGACGCCACCCGAACTGGTCAGCGACGTGATCGAAGAAGGACTTGTCTTGGCTGGCGGCGGCGCCTTGATCCGCAATTTGGACCTGCGGATTCAAAACGAAGTGCGCTTACCGGTGCGCATTGCCCACGATCCCCTTTTGACCATCGCACGGGGAGGGGAAAAACTTTTGTCCGATCCTGACCTCTTGGATAAGATTCAACTGGAGATGTAGGGCGGGGTCTTGCTATATAGACCGAATGAGAATGTGGTGCGCTTCTTCTGCGTCAACGGAGACGGCCAGAGCACTGAGAGTCTGTCGCAGCCGATGCGCCACGACTAAAGCATCCAGCTTGTCACTGAGCATCTCATTGAGCGCCTTCCCGCTGCCCTCATCCGGCAAATTGGCGAGCACGACTTGCGTGGCGATGGCGGCAGCGGCCGCCCCAAACGCCGTTCCATGAAGAGCCAAAGCCCGCCAATGGAGAGCTGCCGTAGCTCGCGGCTGAGTGAAAAGTCCACCGATCAATTCTTTGTAATAGGCCGAGATATTTCTGAAGATGCGTAAACTTGGCTTGAAATACGACGGCTTGGCATCATCCACGAATGGCGCTTCTGGTGGAACAGCGGGTTCAACACGTGTATATACAGTGCCGGAAGCCGGAAGAAGGGGAACCCCCGAGGGCTTGACGGGGCCCATGGCGGCGTGTAGCAGCGATGCCGCCGTGTAATATCCAGCGACAAAGGCCATGCCGGTTCCCAGCACAGCTAGGGCGGCTTTCTGATCATAATGACCTTTTTCAATTTCTGCGGTGAGGGCGTCGATTTTTTCTTCCTCACTGGCCAGAGCTTGGCGAATTTCCAAAATAAGATCTGCCCTTTGATTCTCGTCAAGGTTCCTGAACATCTCTTCCAGCTCCCTTGGCGGTCTTTTGCGGAGGATCTGCACGACCTTTTGGGCTGTTGTCACCTCGGGAACTTCGGCGTGAAGCGTGCCGATCGAAGTGATCATCGGAGCGATCGTCGACCCGAGCGTCACCAGGCTCATTGCAAAGTGTTTCACGTATTTCTTCATCACGTTCTTCTTCATGACGACCTCCGACAGTCTTTTTTTTCCTGGCTGGACAACTTCCTAGGTCCCCCTGGCATTTTCTTTGGCCAAGCCATTCGCTTCCCTGACTAAACCATCCGCCTGGTAGGCCCGAAAGAGGGTCGACAAGGCCGTGGTCTCCTTGCGAAGTCTGTTCACAACCTTGAGAGTCTCGTCCCGGTTGGCGACCAATTCCCTTCCAGTACGATCAGGAAGCGCAGCCAAAATAATTTGGGTTCCTAAGATGGCAGTCCAAAAGCCGGCACTCAAATGAGGCAGGCGTTCAATGAATTTAAATTTCGAGGGTCTGCCGAGGAAAATCTCTGAATAGGCCTCGCTGTAGTGCCGCTTCAAAAGTTCTAACATCGACGCACTTTCTTCGGGCACACTTGCGGCGTCTCCAAGAACCTCCACCCCAGGGGGAGCCTTGACCTTCGACCATCCTTGCCAATTTCCTCCTAAACGTTCTGTCTCTATCCATTGTCCGGGATCTCTCTCCACGACAATGTCCTCGTCAGGAACATCGATTGTCCTGCTTCTTCGGGCTTCTTGTCTGGCCTTGGCCTCTCTTCGGGCCACCCTTCGCTCCTTCGACACCTCCGAGGTCGCATACCAAAGTGAAATCGTGAGGATGAGAAGAATCTGCACCGTCGACGTTAAGACGGTTTTAATCTTTGATTGATCGTAATTGCCGCGGGCAATTTCGTCTGAGAGGGATTTGAGCTGCGCTTCCTTGATCTGCAACACGGTATCAGCATCAGCAACCAATTGTTCACGGTCTTTGTCCGACAACGCCTTGAACACGCGCACTGCTTCTTCCCCATCTTGTTTGAGAATGTAAGCCATTCGTTCACTGGAAATCCCGGCTTTTGCGGGCTGCACGCCTTGTGATGACTCCTCAGCCCGGCAGGGAAAATAGGACAACGAGACGACCAGTGACAATGTGAGAGTCAAGGACCTCGAATTTCTTATTGCCGCTTTCATTCCCCCACCAGTTTCTGATGCAATTCGGCTGCATTAATCGTTGTGGCAAGCGCATCGGCCGTCACCTTGAGTCTGCCCAGCATTTCCTTTGTCTCCACAAAATCTTTTAACATTTTGTCGTTCTCTTGTTGCGTCCCCTGCTCAGGAATGTTGGCAAAGATACCCTCGGCCACAATAAAGGCCCCCAGAAACATGTGAGCGGGATTGGCAAAAGGCCTCAAGGGTCGATTGATGAAGTCGGTGGCCAGTTCAGTGTAATATTTGCGGAACTTTCTCCAGGGTTCCTGGAGAAAAATGTACTTACCACCTCGTGAAAACGAATAGCCATTTCTTGGTAATTGTCTGAGCCTGCTTTCCTCAAACATCGATGGAAAGACCTTAGCGATCTCTCTATCGACCGCCTCATAAAGAATCGGCTCGTTGATTGCCGACAAGTAACTGAAAGTCACCGCCACCACTGCCAGAACCGCCGTCAAATTTCTCACCGACCGGGCGAAGTCTTTCTCGATGAATTTTCTGTTGTTGATCTCGGTCCGGAGAACATCAATTTCATGGGTCTTCTCCTTGAGGACCGTTCGCATTTCAGCAATCAGCTGGACTCGTTGATTTTCAGAAAGACCGGAAAAAACCTGCTCGACATCTTCCGGTTTCTGATGACGAAGAACCTCCACAATTTCCTTTGCGAGAGGGGCCGCTGGAAACGAACTGTCGGTTGAGGGCAGGGCTGCCGTTGCCGTCGATGATGCCGTTAGCGTCGATGAAGCAATCAAAATTGCGATGAAGCCACAAACAACGCAGCGTGGGCGGCGCAGCCGCCGCGGGTTAGAAATAGGTTTTGCCTGCATCCCCCTGGCCCTCAACTTTCTCTGGATCAAAGAAGTACCATAATTTCACGGAGTTTAAACGCTTTGCGTCGTCGACTATAATCTTTTCAAGAAAAAGCTAGTTCCGCTCACGTGCACGTGGCGGCTTCGCCGCCCACGCTACGACAGCTGGTCCTGGTAGATCAACCCACGCAGACGCGGTCCCCAGGGCGAGGCTTTGTACTCGTGCTCCTCGAAGGCGCACACCCGCATCACATCCAAGGTGGTGCCGATCAGAAAGACATCTTGCGCCCGACGAAGCAGGCTTTCGCTCAACGGAACACTTCGTTTCACTGGCAGAAGCCCTGCCCTTTCGACCAGCTCAAAGAGCCGCAGCATGGTACAACCGGAAAGAATTTGTTCCAGCGGCGGATGGATCAAAGATCCTTCTGAATCAACCGCAATCAGGTTCTCCGTGGCCCCCTCCAGCAAATGGCCAGATTCATCGACACCGATGGTGTAATCGAGCCCCCGCTCATTGGCCTCGGCTTTCATCAGCACGTTGGGCAAATAATTGAGCGATTTGACCCGCGCAAAAAATGGAGTTTTCGCCGGGATCCGGCTTCGCCCGATGCGTACGCCTTTTTGCAAGACCTCCTCACTCAAAGGAGTGAAGCGATGGGCGACCAGATAGAGTTGCGCTCCCCGGCTATCCCGCGGGTTGGGCGAGAAACTTCCAGGACCGCGAGTGACAAAAATACGAAGGAGCAGGGATTTTTCACCGGCGATCCGAATCGCTTCCTCACAGGCTTTAACCAGCTGGTCTTCCGTCAGCGGATTGGCAAGACCAATTTGCGCGCAAGACCTTTGCAAACGCTGCAGGTGAGCCGCCAACAGGTAAGGTCTGCCGCCGCTCACGCGGAGGGCCTCAAAGACGCCGTCGCCGCGATGAAAACCGTGATCGTCAATCGGAACCTGGTAAAATCGCGGGTTCTTGGTGAACCCCATGAACTGCGTCGAGAAGAAACAAAGTGAAGATCCAGGCCCCCGCGGCAGCAGACCTTTCACGACCTCCTCATCAGAAAGAAGGGGAAAACTTTGTTGATGAACCTTTTCTTGCAGATTTTGTTTGACCACCCTGATCTCCCTTTTCACTCTATAGTATACAGCGTGGGCGGCGAACAGCCAAGTCGGACTGCGGAGGTGCCAAAGGCACCGACTTGGCCAGTTCGGCACCTCCGCAGTGCCACGGGTATTTTACGGGTATTTTTTTAGGAGGCCGCGTGAAATCATCTCGCTCCATGACGTGTATAATCCTGAGTCTGTGGCTGCTGATCGCCTGCTCGTCAGCTCGTAAGGCGGCGGACGATCCCCAGCTGCCTTCAACAGCTCCCACCGCCGCCGTCCCCCGCGGCTCTGACATTGTTGAGGCGAAAGACGCAAGCCTCACACCGGCGACAGCGACGCCCGGCAACGCTGCTCTTGCAAAATCCAGCGGTGAAAACAATGATGGCGCGCAAATTACCCTGAAGCCCGATCCCCAGGCGAAAGGGGGAACTGCCGCTGCCAATGCTTCCGCCTCTCCTGATCCCCGTGGCGGCCTCGCCGCCCACGCTCCCCCGCCCCCTTCCGCTCAGCTCAACTTGCATACTCCGCCAATCACCAAGGCCCAGGTCAAGGCCTTGCAAGCGATTGAGGGAACGCAACTGAAGGTCGAGGCGCAAGCGAAAAGCGCGGACGAGCAGCCGTCAGGCGATGGCAAGAAGGTTTTTCCACCTGCCCAGTCTACTCAGACCGCCCAGACTCCACCCGTCCGCCAAGGGGTGGATCCTGAAACAGCCCTGACCTGGCTGAAACACGGCAACCGGCGTTTTGTGAAAGGTTGGCTGCGTAAAGACGGGCAGAGCCAAAAAGACATTGAACGGGTGGCCGGCGGGCAAAAGCCCCACTCCGTGGTCCTCAGCTGTATTGACAGTCGGGTGCCGCCTGAACTTGTCTTTGACCAAAAACTTGGTGAGATCGTCACCGTTCGCTCGGCCGGCGAAGCTCTTTCAGCTCCCACCATTGCCAGCATTGAATATGCCATTGCCCACCTCGGCACGCGCTTGCTGGTGATCATGGGTCACACCAACTGCGGTGCCGTTGCGGCAGCATCGGCAGCATCAGCGGCGACGGCGGAAAGCGAAAACATGAAGCAACTGATTGCCGATATTCAACCGCGGATTCGCACGACCCTGGAAAAGGGTCCTTCCAAAAATTACGAAGAAGAAGCCCGCGCCAACGTCCGCGGTATCGCCGCCGACCTGGCGATCCGCTCGCCCCTGATCAAAGAAGCTCTTTCTTCGGGTCGGGTTCGAATCGTGCAAGCCCTCTACCACCTCGACAATGGAAGCGTTGCATTCGAATAGGGCTAAAGCTATAAGGTGGAATGACCGAGCAACGACGGATTTTAGTGACCGCTGCACTCCCCTATGCGACTGGCCACATTCATATTGGTCATCTGGTGGAGCAAATTCAAACCGATATCTGGGTTCGCTTTCATCAGCTGATGGGGCGCGAATGTTACTTCATTTGCGGCGAAGACACGCACGGCACCGGTACGATGATCGAGGCGCGGAAGCGCAACCTGACGCCAGAGCAATTGATCGCCGACATTCATCGCGACCACCTGCAAGACTTGCGCTCCTTTGAAATTCAACACAGCCATTTTGGTTCGACCAACTCGGAGGAAAACCGCAAGCTTTGTGAATTCTTCTATTCCCAAATGCAGGCGCAAAAGCATCTCGCCAAACGGACCATTGAGCAGCTTTACTGCGAGCATGATCAAATGTTTTTGCCCGACCGTTTCGTCAAGGGCCAATGTCCCAAGTGCGACTCTCCCGGCCAATATGGCGACAGCTGCGATGTCTGTGGCTCGACCTACTCGCCAACCGATCTGAAGAATCCTGCCTGCTCGGTCTGCGGCACCCGGCCGGTGATTCGGCCCAGCGAGCAAATTCTTTTTCAGCTGGAGCACTTCCGTGAGTTTTTGACCGGGTGGCTGGCGGATCATACGCAAAAAGAAATCTCCAACAAAATGATGGAGTGGTTTAAGGAGCCCTTACGCGATTGGGATATTTCCCGCAATGCCCCTTACTTTGGTTTTCAAATTCCAGGCCATAAAGATAAGTTTTTTTACGTCTGGGTGGACGCCCCGATGGGCTATGTCTCGGGAACCGAGATTTTTTGCCGCGAAGCCGGGGTGTGGGCGGCGCTGCCCAAGTCGGTGCCTCCAGCACCTCCGCAGACGCCGCTGCCACATTTACTTCCACATTTACTTTTTGATGATTTTTGGCGCTCCCACCGGACCGAGTTGTACCACTTTATCGGCAAGGACATCGCTTATTTCCACACGCTGTTTTGGCCGGCTCTCCTGCACATGGCTGGCTTTCGCACTCCCACTAAAGTCTTTGCCCATGGCATGTTGACCGTCAATGGCCAAAAAATGTCCAAGTCCAAGGGAACGCAAATCAACGCCAGAACTTTCGCCAAACATTTGAGTCCCACATACTTGCGCTACTACTATGCCAGCAAGCTGACGTCAGGTTTGGATGATTTTGATCTCAGCATGGATGACTTTATTCAACGGGTGAACTCTGACCTGGTCGGAAAGATCACCAACCTGGGCTCCCGGGGCGCGCAAATGCTGGGAAAAAAGTTTCAAGGCGAGATGATCGAGTCCGACCGGGAAGGACTCGAACTGATCCAACGATTCCAAAAAAGTTCGCAAGAAATCGCCCATCACTATGAGGGGCGGGATTACTCAAAAACCATCGGTGTGGTGCGCGGCTTGGCCGATGAAGCGAACCGCTATTTCGATGAGAAAGCGCCGTGGAAGAGCGCTGACTCAGTTCAGACACAAAGAGTATTGTCCACCACCTTGAATTTGTTTCGCCTTTTGTGCATTTACTTAAAGCCCATCGTCCCCAGTTATGTCGCGCAAGTGGAGGATTTATTTTCAACTCCCCACCCCTGGAGCTGGCGGGATGTGGGATCCATTCTGCATGCCGGAAAAATCAAGGCCTACAAACATCTGATCGGGCGAATCGAGCCGGCGCAAGTTGAAAAAATCATGCAAGAAAGTTTGCCGCCTTCGACGGCTGCCAC
>PSRN01000049.1 GCA_003176075.1 Bdellovibrio sp. | reverse complement strand
AAGGATCTGGTCCGCGCGGTGACGTGCTATGACGTCGTCTGCTTTTATCGGACCGGGCTGACTCCGTGGGTGAATGAAGCCGTCAAGGAAGCTAACAAACATGGCGTTCGGCTGGCTTTCGACGTCGATGACCGCATTTTTGACCCGGATCAACTTCAGGACATTCCTTATCTGGGAGGGTTCAGCGTTGAGGCCAAGAAGGTGTTTTTGAACGAAAGCAGCCTTCTATTGGACCTCTTCAATGAATGTGATTTTTTTATCGGATCAACACCTGCGTTGGCCGCCGAAGCGCAAAGCAAGGGCAAAGCCTCATTTTGCCTCCGTAACTCTCTCAACTCCTATCAAGTGGGAATCGCACGCTGGATTGAAGAAAAAGGACTGCGTGCGGCGCCCAAGGAGGTATTCCGAATCGGCTATTTCAGCGGGAGCAACACCCATGATCGCGACTTCAGTGTCGCGGCAGCACCTCTGACGAGGACCCTGAAAAAGCATCCCTACGTGAAACTGCTGGTTTGTGGGCATGTCAAGCTCCCCGACTCCCTCAAGCCATACTCCACCCAGATCGACCAGCTTCCTTGGGTGGAAGAAAAATGGTTTCCTTTCGTCAAGTCGCTTGCCGATCTCAACGTCTCCCCCCTGGATGATCCCAACAACGCCTTCCAGCGCTGTAAAAGTGAAGTCAAATTGATTGAATCGGCTGTTTTTGGAATCCCCTCCGTTTGCACCCCTTTGCAAGCCTATAAGGATTTTTTGGGTTCGGATTTACGCGGCTTCGCCGCCACCTCTACTGAGGAATGGGAGACCCAGCTGGAACGCCTGGTGGCTGATAAAGATTATTACCGCAGCGCCTCAATGCGATTTAAAGCTCGGGCCCATGCTTATTTTCCTGAATCGACCGCCGGCGAGGTCGCCGCGGTCTTTCGCGAAATCGCGTCTCGCCCCAAGGTCGCTCGCAATTCGACTCCGTCGGCTGCAAATGTTCCCACCCACGTGGCGGCCGGGGGCACCGACTTGGAGGAGCGACCGTTTTGGACGGACTGGATCTGGGAAAAGGTCTCCTTTGATAAAATTGCCCGTGAAAACCCGGTTGTTTATCGCCTGCTTTTTGCGGGCGCTGTTCCTGATGTCGAGCGTCCGACCGAGCAGCACACCACCCTCCATTTTGGCGCGGCGACGGGCACCTTCGCCGTTCAAAAGACACGGATTTTGTCGCGATTTGATCGCCTGGGGATTCGCCATATAGCGGCCGCGCGGGAGAGCGATGGCCTCAGAATCCGCTGTTTCCACTCGGATACAGTTCGGACCTTTTTCTTTCCATTGAGTGGAGGCGGTTTAAGGGAGGGCTCCATGGATTGGTCTTTCCGGCCTGCATTCACCATGGTTTGTGAATTATTTCACGTCTCATCCATTGTATTGCATTCGGATGCTCCCGCATGGCCAGAGCTCGCGAAGATCGCAGCAGAGCTCAATCTCTCAATAGCGATCGATCAGGCGGCAAGAAATCTGACGAATGATCCGGGCATTCAAATCAAGAGTTCCGACGCCAGCGACATTTCCTTGGATTGCTGTGGCTCGCTCACCTTACGCGACTGCGACAAGGAAAAGCCATTGAAGACACTCGCCGTCTGCTCAAACGACAGCACCGCGCTGCTTTACCAAGCGATAGAAAACGCCGGACTCGCGGTGGATCTCCTTAATGAAAGCTCGCTTCATGCCGTACTTCCGTCGCGTGAGTGGGACCTTGCGATCCTTGTGTTTGATCGAAAAACAGGAATACCCGATTGCATCTACGGTTTGGAAGGCATCGGAGTCCCGATCCTGGCAGTTTCGATCGGTCGCAGCCAATCCGGTGCAGAGAAGACGACCTTTGGGTGGCTGATCGACGATAAGGCGCAACTCGAAGGAACAAAAGAGTTCTTGCTGCAACTGAAATCGGAGCCTCTCATGATTCGTGAGGCATTGATTCGAAATAAAATGTTTTGTCGAAAAGCTCTCCGGAATCGGCAACCAGAACCGAAAAGGAAATTCCTCCCCGACCAGTTGTTGAAAACTCAGAATGCGGTGTCCTGTGATTGACCGCGAGCAGCGTGCATACCTGAATTTTCTTGGTGAACATGTAGAAACGCTCACCGTCCAGCGCGACCAGCGCGACCAGATCGCGCACAGAATCAGAGAACTGGAGCAAGCCAACGTCCATCTGACCGCCGAGTGCGCCGCACTTCGCAACGAGCTTGGACGAAAGAAATATCGGATCATGAATTCGATCGACAGGAGGATCAGTGGTTTTCCGGCGCTTAGAACCTTCTTGTTTAAGGTTGTTCAATGGCTGACGAGACACCGCTGAGATAATAATAATGACGAAAGCTTAAGAATTTCCGACGATTTCTTTATTACATACAATCTCGCTTTGAAGTTAGAACTGGAGTACTTAAATTGTGTTAGCTAAAGTTGGGAAAATAAAATGACTACAAATCAATATGATGAAAACGCGCTTCCCTCTGATTTCGATCCCAATATTTATTTAGAGCTTAATGCGGACCTAAAAAATGCTGGAGTTGATCCAATAAAACATTACTTAGAGTTCGGAAAAATTGAAGGTAGGGTGTATAATGCCGTTGCTGGAGTGCCCTCTGATCTTGATTATCAACTACACAAAAATGAAAAAACAAAACGACCGAAATTTGCTAAGCATGAGACTATTTGGGAGTGGATTCAAAAAAATGCTAATCAACCTGGATTACGTGTTTTAGAAATTGGATCAAGAAGTGTGATATCTGATGCCTTATGGAAGAAGGCTATTCCGGGCTGCGACTACACTGGATTTGATGCATTAGCCGGAAAAAATGTCGATGTTGTTGGTGATATTCATCGCTTAAGTGATTATTTCTCTGAGAGCTCTTTTGACTTAGTGCTTTCATTCGCCGTATTTGAGCACCTTGCGATGCCCTGGATTGCCGTCGAAGAAATATCAAAAGTGCTTGCTACTAATGGGCATGTTGTTATTGAAACTCACTTTAGTTATTCAGAGCATGAGTTGCCGTGGCACTTTTTTCAATTTAATTCCAATGCACTTGAAGTGATGTTCTGCCCAGAGCTCGGTTTTGAGATTATTGATTCCGGATTGGATACCCCCATTGTTGGAAGGTTTTCAAAAGCGGCAGCGCCGTATATAAGAGGTCAGCTCGTTAGAGATTTGTATTGCCATTCTTCATTGATTGCGAAGAAATCAATATCGTCTCCGAAAGAATCTTCAGATCAATCCTTTAACTGGAGAAAAATAATTGGACGAATAAGTAGGGAAACGATGTATCCGATTGATAGTGATATGAAGAAAAGGGAGCTTACCAAACCGGCTGGTTAGATTTGGTCGCAATGGTCGCCGATCCCGCCCTGAGGGAAGCAGAAATGAGACGGCTCATGGAAATACGATACAGCATCCATTTTCATGTTTGGGATGGCATGGCAGCTCTCGATTTTTTCACCAAGACTTGCGATTTCTTGGGCCGGAAGTTTGAAATTCGACTCTTTGAGCAAAGCGCCCAAGGTCATGAAAACATCTTCATTCTGGAAAAGCTGAGGTCTTGAATATTTTGGCACTCGAATGGACGGGAGAAAGATTTTTACCTGGAGTTGGAGCGGATATCGCTTACGAGCATTATGGAAGGTACCTTCTGGCGCTCGAATCCGTCCGCGGCAAGAAGGTTCTTGACGTGCCCAGCGGCGAAGGTTTCGGCTCCAATGTGTTGGCGGAGCTGGCGAGCCAGGTCACCGGCGTCGATATTTCCGAAGACTCGGTCCGACACGCGAGTGAAAAGTATCGACGCGAAAATTTGCAGTTCCACCACGGCGATATGAGCCGGCTCGACTTCGCGAAAGGGCAGAGCGTCGACGTCATCACTTGTTTCGAGGGTATTGAACACGTCGATGAGGATCTCCAGCTGCGTACGCTGCAGGAGTTTCGCCGGGTTTTACGAGATGAGGGTCTCCTCTTTATCTCTTCCCCTAATAAACGCACCTACTCCGACCAGCAGAACTACAAGAACCCTTATCACTTCAAGGAATTTTATTCGCAAGAGTTCATCGATTTCCTGTCTCCAGCATTCAAAAACGTGCTGATCTTTGGGCAACGAACGGCTGACTGCTCGGTCATCTCGCCGCTTGTGTCCGAGGCTGAGCCTGTCGAGCTCCTGGGGAGTTATATCGAGGAGCCGGGCACGGGAGCTGAACGACTTACCAAGAACATCTCAGATCCTGACCGTTTCATGTATTTGATAGCCGTGTGTTCAAACTCCGCGTTCGATCTCAAGCGTATCAAGCGGGGCATGGTTGTTCTGGACCTCGGGCGCAGCTCCTACAAAGAGCACGAGAAAGTCCTTTGGGGTGAACGAGAGAAATTCCGGATTAATCGTGATGAAGTGCAGGAGGAGCTTGGTCGATACCATGTTTCACTTTCGGGCGCCCTGGCAGATCTCGATCGCCACCGAGCTGCGCTTTCGGGCGTTACGGCGGAGCGCGATCAACACAAAGCTGCGCTTCTGGGTGCCACGGCAGAACTCGATCGCCACCGAGCTGCTCTTTCGGACGCTACGGCAGAGCTTGGTCGATACCATGTTTCACTTTCGAGTGCCCTGGCAGAGCGCGATCGACACCAAGCTGCGCTTTTGGGTGCCACGGCAGAGCTCGATCGCCAGCGAGCTGCTCTTTCGGACGCTACGGCAGAGCTTGGTCGATACCATGTTTCACTTTCGGGCGCCCTGGCGGAGCTCGAGCGACACCGGGCTGCGCTTTCGGACGCCACGGCAGAGCGCGAGCGACTGGAGTCCAAGAACCGCGAGTTGGACCTCCTTAAAAACACAATCGAAAATAAGTTGGAAGCAACGGAAAAAAAATTGGATTCAGCCGAAAAAAGGTTGGATGCAACTGAGGCACAATTGGCATCAACCAGGAAACAGCTGGAATCGATCGAGAAGCAGCTGGCTTCAACAAATACTGAGTTGCGCGCCAAAACCGCGGAAGCCGACGCGACACAGAAGCGACTCCTTGAGACTGGGCAGCAACTCCAAGTGATCTCCAGCGAACTCCATGAGACTTGTCGAGCCTTTGAAAAGTCCTTGAAAATATCGCAACCAATCCGAAAAATATTGGACTGGGTTGCTCCACCAAAAACCAGGCGACGGGACCTGATTGGCGGAATTTACGACCGCTTGCTCTAGAGCAGTGGAACGTTAATTTTTGCAGCTATGAAGTCAGTATTTTGCGCCATACCTTTGTTGCGACTCCTCCGGTTAGCGCTCTTGCTAAGCGGGTCCGCAAAAAAGATTTCCGGTTCAATTGAAAGCTAAAAATCATCTTTCTTTCAAAATAAGGAGATTACACCTTCTTTAAACCTCGGACAGGCCCTCCTGCTAGAGCCGGGCGGGATTCTATTAGCTC
>PSRN01000081.1 GCA_003176075.1 Bdellovibrio sp. | reverse complement strand
TAACAAAGTCTTATCCAAGGGCGGGTCCAGGTTCACTTATCCACAGAAACACCACTAAAAATAGAAAGATCCCACGGAGACAAGAAATCCGCGTAGCTACACTTTTTGGGGAAACCCTAAAAGCTCTAAGGGCGGCGACTTGGGTGTATGCGCTATACCAACGGACAACATTGTGGATGAAGATGAATCGGCCTTGCACACTTGAACATCGCTAGAACATCGCTATTTCATTCCATGCAACCACCGCGGAACCGACGGGACCATTATTGCGCACGGAAGAGAGTGAAGAAAAACACTCCCTAGTGACGTTTGTTTGAATTGCCGCCTTTATTTCCGTTTGCAGAGTTGCCGGAATCGTTGTTTTTCGGCGAAGAGGTATGGGCGTCGCCCTCGTCGCCTTCTTTATCGCCGGCATCTGGGGCGTCGGATGGACGGACTTGGTCGTCGCGACGTCTCTGTTCGCTCACCCATTTGCCGAAGTCATTGCGATCGTCCTTTGCATCATTGAGTTTTTTCGCCTCGGCCGAAACAATAGCACCAAAATTCTGCTTTCTTTCGTGTTGAGGTGATTGAGGTGGCTTCGAAGCAGCTGGGCGTGAAGCTTCCGGTTGCGGATTCATCCGCCGCGAAGCTCCGGCGAGTTGCGCATCAAATTCCTTCAGATCTTCAGACGTCGCGGGGACAAGATCACTGGCCCAGGTGGTTGAACCGCAAATGAAGGCAAGAATAAGGGCGAGGGACAGCGCGCGAGTGAAAATTGGTATTTTCATAATGGGTGTTTTCATAAGATCTCTCCGCGGCCCGCCTTGTCGTCCACGGAACCCGATTTCGCAAATTGCACTGTTATTGTTTGTTCGCGAATAACCTCATTGCTTGGTCCGATCAAGCGAACCAAGATCGACTCCCGGCCCTCATGATCTGAAGACACGACGAAAGGAAGTTTTCCTCGTCCCACGGCGGCCACCCGAACGGGCAAGCGCAGACTGTGCAGATTCCTCACTTCGGTTTTGCTGGAAGCAAAGTGCACTCCCGGCGGGAGCTCAACTTCCGCTTGCGACACCGTTTGTTGGTCTTTCTCACTGAAGTCCACGTGAATCACATAATATTGATTTACAGAAGCTGTCGGTGAAGTTTCCGCCGGTCGAAGCACATGCAGCGATCCCATCACCACAAGTGCTCCCAAAGAGGCAAAAGACAACGCCCGCCAAAAAACCAGGCGCCGCCGCAATGTCTGCCCCTCCCTCCAATGCGCAAGAATGCGACTCTGCAAAAAAGGAGGAGCAGTGATCGACGTGGCCTTCACGGCCGCGAAGATCGCCTTCATCTCGCTTTCGATTTTTTGATGTTCTGCCTTGTCTTGACTTGCCATTCTGCACCCGTGGCGTCTGCGGAGGTGCCGGAGGCACCGACTTAGGCGGCGCCGCCCACGCAACTACCCTCAGCCTATCACTTCTTAGACGGGTCAAACCTTCAATTCGTTTCGCCGCCTTTGTACCTTTTTAAGAATTCCTGGCGGATGCGATGGAGCCGCGAACGGACCGCATTTTCGGAAACTTTCATGATTTCAGAGGCTTCGAGATAGGAATGGCCCTCCATATCCACCAGAAGCAGAAGGTGACGATCCTCGGGATCAAAGTGAGACAAGATGGTGCGGACTAAGATGCCGGTATCGGATTCTCCCGTGATTTCGCCAACGAAAGGCTCCCGGGCCGGCGCCTCCGGCACCACCGCGGAGGTCGGGGTTTCCTTACTTGAACTCAAGCGGAGCTGATCAATATAAATGTTCTTCGCGAGCTGACAGAGCCAACCATAAAAAGCGCCGGGTTCAGACAGTTGATTGAGCTTTTGCAGTGCCCGCAAAAACGTTTCCTGACAAAGGTCCTCAGCAGATTCCCTTCGCCTCGTCAGCATCAGACAGTACCGATAAAGACGATCCTTGCCCAGCTCCACAACTTTGGCGACGGCCGCTTCGTCCCCACGCCTTGCTTTTGCAATAAGAATTATCAGTTCGTCTTTTTTATCCATCAATGAAGACTCCAGCTGAAGCCCAAAAGGAATGTGTAAAGGTCATAGTTCTTATCGCGCACGTCTCCCGCCGTCAGTGTTGAGGTATTGGCGGTCCAGGCACCCAGCGCGTACAACGACAAGGTGGATTTCAAAAAGTAAACGGCCTTCAGGCTGAAATCACGGGTGAGGTCGGTGCGAATCTTGCCGTTCGGAAGGGAAGGGTTCGCGAAGTTCTTTTCTAACTCAGACAGATTGAAGAAAAATGCGAGGCTCTGGCTCGGTTTCCAAATGCCCCGCAACCCCCCACCAACATAACGATGGGTCAGCGGCAAGCTCGAGCCATCACCATAATAGATGTCTTGCGTGCCATCTTTGCCAAGGCTGGCGAAAATTTGCAAATAGAACGTGTCCCACCAGTAACCAAAGAACGGACGTGCACCGTAGGAAGTACCGGTGAGATAGGAGACGCTTGGGTCTTGGGCTTGCGTTTGCGAGACGTCGATGTTGGCTCCCCACTCGAATGTCGAATCCGAAAGAGTGTTTTTCCAACTGGCGCCATTCTTTTGCGCCACCAGGGTCCCATTCCAATCTTGCAACTGAAAATAGGGTATGAGCATGCTTTCAAAATACCGCTCCCGATAGACGGCGGGGAGTTCAACGGTGTGGGAAGTGAGCCGCAATTCGGGTGCGGCCGTGGGGTCATCATGGTTGAAAAGATAACCCACTTTGACTGTCCATTTTGGCTTGCGGAAGAATGTTTTCCCGATTGAAATCGAAGTCTCCCACAGGGGACCCGGGGCGGGAGTAACGCTTTGACCATCGACAAAGGAATTGTTCGTCCATCCGGCGGCGAAATCAAACGAAAGCCAATAGGGCTCCGCCATCCCGCTTTCACGGAATTTCCCAAGCAAGGATTCAACTTCATCCCGTTTCTCGACGCCGATCCAACCTTGCTTGACCAAGGGCTCAAGCGCTTGCTGGGCGGCCGAAAATCTCTCCTGGCGGGCCAGGGAAAGCCCCAGCAAGACCCGACCGTCGACACTTAAGTATTCAGTGCTCTTCAGCAATTGCGCCGCTTGCGCATAATGACCGTCCTGAAAAGCTCGCAGCGCCAAGGATTCCCGATCGATCGCAAGGTCGATTTCAGCCAGACCGCCTTGCGCTTCACTTTTCAATGTGGGAGGAACTTGCCGGTTCAAAACCGCGACGAGTTGGCTGCGCGCAAGTTCGAGTTCGCCGAGTCTTGCCAAAGTTTTTGCCTGGTAAAACTCAGCGGCGGGAGCCAAAGGGCTCCCCAACGCAATGACCTTCGCAAAAGATTGCTGAGCCTGCGGCAGCAGATTCTGTGAATATTCAGCGACCCCCAGATTGAACCAATAGAGCCCATTTCGCGGCTCAACAGCCACAAGCTCTTTGAGTTTGGCGGCGGCGGCACTGGCGTTGCCGGCATTCAAGTCGGCCAAACTTCCCTGAAACAAGTCAGAAACAATTCGCGAAGGAGCCCCATGTCCTGCCTGGCATAGGCTGCATAAAAAAAGCAAAAGCACCCTGGTTCGCGGGGTCCGGAGGTTCTTCCGCATGAGCACCTTTCAGTAAGGAAATTATCGGAATAACTCGGTTTTTCCATGAACCCCGCTGGATGTTGGTCGCGTCTGCGGAGCTGCTGACCGAGCCGAAAACAACAAGGCCCCAGGTGGGGCCTTGTTTCGTGTCTTTGCGATGGGCTTTTGCGCTGGATCTTTACTTAGCCATATTCGTTAATAATGTACTTACATCCGCATCCGACAGAAGAGTGGCATTGTGGCACGTGCCTTGGCTTCCCGGGAAGATCCTGGTGCAGGTTGCAGTTTGACCTGACGAAGTGGCTGGTCCAAGTGAGAGCGTGCAATTTCTCGCTTCGGCGTAAGAGTTGATAATACTCAAGCAGGCGTTGACTGACATACAAATCCTGGTACTGCTGGCATTGCTATGAGAACCCACCAGGCTGGATTCCAGGATCACTTTAATACTTGGAGATCGGATCTCGCACTCGACAACACCCGAAGCGTTTCCACCGGAACCTGGAAGATCGGAAGTTCCACTTGTGGATGAATCAGGCGTCGTTGAGTTAGACGAAGTTCCGGGTGCGCCCGGTGCCGGTGACGGGGTTGTCGGATTTCCTGTCGTGCAACCACACGTCGAATTGCCCGAGTTCGATGAAGTGCCCGCGCCCGAGCTCGAGCCAGCGGTTGAGCTTGAGCTTGAGCTTGAGTTCGAGTTCGAATTTGAGCTTGAGCTTGAGTTTGAGCTTGAGCTTGAGTTTGAGTTTGAGGTCGAGGTCGATGACGTTCCCGTTCCTGATGATGCTGTCGTATTTCCTTTCGTATCTCCTGCCGTGTTGTCTGCCGTAGTGCCTGTTGTTCCCGCCGGCGTGTTGGTGGGATTGTCCGTCGTCGTAAAAGTCGTACCTGGCAATGGACTTTCCCCAGCCGTGGGAGAAGTTGAACTTAATACAACATTGTACTTTTGCGGTGACATGATCGCGGGATCGACAGTGCTGGGCTGGAATTGTGATCCGGCACAGTTTTGAAATAGCGCCATCAGTCCGATGGTCCACATTGATACAAAGATTTTTTTGCTAGGCATCTTCTCCCCCAGTCTATTGTTACTAAAGTGCTTGCACTTCAATTTATGTGCCGTGCAGACAATCTGAAAAACTGGGTTAGAGAACCTGAAACTGAAAATGTTTTTAAGGATGATTACAAGTTCGTCGCTTGTGGAGAGCGCGCACGCAAAAAAAAACAGTTGGATGAAACGTTTTCGTTGTTGAACACGTCTTGTCAGAGAGATCGTCTAACTACAATGGCAACAGTTTAGGGGCGGAGATGACACCCGCCTACTCAATCCCCTTGGGGGCACGTTGCGACTCTGGATGCCACGAGGTCAGTCGAATCTCCACCATTGAGCTGGGGAACCTTGAAACGATGGTGTTCGATGCCGAAAGAATCAGGAATCGGCACGAGCCATGTCCGGTTCCTGCCATTTTTCGCGTCCGTCGAAAAACGAGCTTCCCAGTTCAAACCGAAACCAATATGATCCCTCTTCAATAGAGCCTTATTAAAGGGGGGGTCTTTATCGTGATCCAACGAATAAAGGTGTTCATTTTCGTTCTTCTGTCGGTGAATTCGGTTTTCAACATGGCTGTGGCGAAAGAAGTGAAGTGCGCCGACGTTCACGGCCTGCAAACTGTCTTGGATCGAATGAATCGGGAATACAGCTCCCTCCATCGGACAAAGGAAGACGCGTTCTGGAGAGAGTACATGGCGATTCCCGGTTACGACGAAAACGCTCTCGAGCATGGCGAAAAAGCCTTGAGCGCTTACCTCTCGGATCCCAGCCATTTGGAGGAAGTGGAACAGGCCCTCAACAAGTCTCAACTCACCCGCATGGAGAGGCTC
>PSRN01000077.1 GCA_003176075.1 Bdellovibrio sp. | reverse complement strand
CCCGAACCGTTTGCGCGCAAAGATCTTTCTCTGGAAAGCCCAGTACCGGCAGCAGCAAAAGGGCCGCGTCATAGCTGTCATCCTTTGGACCATTGCGGACCGACCCTTCGCGCGTTGAATTTTCAATGGCCAGCTCAGCCCGGCGTTTGGCCTGGCGCAAGGTTTCCAAATCAAGACCAGCAAGAAATCCCCGTTCCTTCAATTTCACGGCCCGATCAATTCCCGCCCAACACATCAAATTGGAAAACGAATGTTCTTGCCACCCGTTCCGCAGTTCCCATAGTCCGGCGTCGGAACGCGAAATGGAGCGAACGCAAGATTCAATCAGGTTTTGCAACAAGGCTTCATGCTCCGGCGTTCGCAAATGTTGAAAACGCTCGTCGAAAAAAATCGGAGCCAAAGTCAAAACCATCTCGCCATAGACATCGTTTTGGACATGCTCGGCGGCCTGATTATTGCTTCGCACGGGTCGAGATCCGCCAAAGCCCCGCCACCCTTCATGCTCGGTTTCCGGTAGCGGCAGCTGTTGATCCAACGCATAGACCGGACCCAAACCTTCCCGTGAATGCTCGTAACGATGTCCGATGTTCAGCAGAAAGCGAAGAAAACCCTCCATCTCTTCGAAGTGGCCCAACTGATGAAGAGCGGCGAGCACGAACGCCGCATCCCTTAGCCAACAAAAACGGTAATCCCAATTTCTTCTGCTTTCGGCTTCCTCCGGCAGGCTCGTGGTTAAGGCCGCCAAAATAGCTCCGGTGTCCTCGAAGCAGTGAAGCTTCAAGGTCAGCGCCGACCGAATCGTTTCTTTTTGAAAGAGGGTGGGAATAGTGCAGTGTTTGACCCACACCCGCCAGTACTGAATGGTTTGTTCCAAAAATTGCTGCGTGACCGCGGCCAGGTCAGCCTCGACCCCCGCTCCCCAAGTGATGGCAAAATAAAGTTTTTCATTGAGGATAAAAGAGGTCTCCTCGGTCAAATAAGTCAGCGGTGCATTCGTCGTCACCCGCAAGCTGTCGCCGCGAACATCATAGCGCAAATGGCTGTTGCCGCGCACGGGGGTGGCCAGCTCTTTTTCCCAGCCAATCACCGGCCGGTTCGACACTTTCACCAAGGGCGTGCCGCGAACCGCTTCGACTATGCGAAACACCGAAGGCGGTCGATACATTCGTCCGTGCTGCTCAAAGCGAGGACAGAAATCGGTGATCTTGACTTCGCATCCATCCTCACTCTCAATCCGGGTCACCAGTACATTGGTATTGGGGAGGTAATGCTGATGGTATTTGCAAGCACCTTCGACTTGAATCTTGAAATGCCCGCCACTCTCATCGAGAAGCTGGCCGAAAACGGGGGGACTGTCGGGCCGGGGCAAACACATCCACACCAACGTCCCTTCCCGGTCGAGCAAGGCCGAAGCTTGACAGTTTCCTATGAGGCCATAGTGATACATGATCGGGATTTTAAGACGGTTCATTGAACTTTGTGAAGCGCAAAGTGCGAAGGATGGACCACTTAGATCAGATTGCGCTTCTTGAACTCCGCCTGAATGGCGGTGCCAAACTTCCCGCCAAAGAGCGAGCTGTCAATGGCCCGAAGCTTGGCGTAAACGCTGGGAAAATTGTCGGCTCCGGTCAAGACCTTTAAGTGCTCGCTGAAGAGCTTATCTATATCCACGGCATCAGCGCCACCTGTGGCCCGGGCGGTCGCGGCGAGAGCATACCAAATCGAAGCGTAAAGCGCTCCCATGATATGAATTTCGCCGTTGAAGTTTGATCCGGCGCCGGAGTTGCCGCAAGACAGATAGACTTCGTCAGCGGTCAGATTGAGATTTTTAACAGCGTTCCGTGCAATTCCACAATCCACGACACCATTGAGGTTGTTGAACCAGGTCTGACCCAGGGCGGGATCGGAAATAAACACCAAGCCGGCGTGGTGATCGGCTTGCCCTTCATCGATTCCTGAAGCGCATCCAAACTTGTCGCGGCAGCAAAGCGAACCGGCTCTCGCGGTTGTGCAATAACCGTCGGCTGTCTGTCCTCCGGAAGCGATATGAATCCCGCCATTGGACGAAAAAAAGGCGTTGGCATGCCCCATCTCGTGAAGCACGATCTCAGCTCCCACAGCCAGATCGACGCCTTGATCGTCCCGTCCCGCGTGAAGCGTATGATCAGTCAACGAGAAATAGGCATTGTTTTGCAAGGTAGAATCCGAGGCGAAAACAACGACTCCATGATTCTCAGCGTAGAATTTTCCGACTCTTTCTTTAAAAAAATTCACTTCAGTCATGAGCCAATAAAACACCATCGTTTGGGTCACTTTTCGATTTGCATCATTGGCATAGGCGAATTTGAAATTGCCGGCGGCGGTCGTAACTCTCGCCGCCGTATTTGAGGTCTGATCAAGATAAACTTTAATCGTTGGGTTTTGCAAATACCCGGAGTTGTCGTACCAGCCGCTTGGAATATTGACCGCGTCGATCTGAACAGATGAAAGATCAGTCGAAGTTGTCAACCCGTGGCCACTCAAAATGGCACCCGTTTGCGCCACCGGATTCTTCCAGAAGAGGCAGCTGTTGAAGTTGGAATCGGTAGCGCAATCTGGAACAAGGTTCTTGCCCGCCAGCTCATATCCAATATCCACCACCGAGGTCATCGACGAACTATTTGGTGTGGCGGCGGGACTGGCGGAGGCTGATGGTGTGGAAGTCAGACTCGATGCGGAAGCGGATTGAGGCGTGGACGTGGCCGGCGGTGACCCTTGGGGATTGGGTTGAGAAGAGGTTGGGATAGACGAGGCTCCACCTCCTAAAGCCGAAGCACCAGCGGTCGAGGCGGTGTCGTTCTCGGCCGAAGGACTCATCGAGGCTGTTTCAAAGTCTGAAATGGATTTCATCTCAAATCCCTTTGAGCAACCCAAAAGTGAAAGGAGTGTGAAACCCCAGACGGCAAGAGGAAAACCAAATCTTTTGGTCAGAATCCCCCCTATGACGTCCTTAAACTGCAAACCAAAGACCGACTTGTTGGCCCCGGGGCCGCCGTTTTTCCAACCGAAAACATTTGTCTTTTTTCAAATGTGAACTTTTCTGCCTGACCAGCTTTCAGCCAATGTCTAGTGGCTGGCCCCTTGGAGAAACATTTTTGAAAACAGGTGCCGCGGCTTTGATCGAATAAAGAATGAGCCTTTGATCTGGGCCTTTCCCGTTCTTTCCATTAAGATTTAAAGAATGAGTCGAAAAATAGGGCGGGAATCAACCGCTTCCTTCATGGTTGTCACAGTGATCGCCATTGTTGCAGTGATCGCCGTGCTGATGGCCATCCGGCCGCGAAGCCACCGCCAGGATATGACGGCGATGAATGGGCCAGCGAACGGGCTCTCCCTCTCACTTGCGCAAAATCCTGATCAAGGCCCTGAGCGGAGCGCTCCGCGAAGTCCAGCCCAGTCAAAGCAGGACTCGGCAAATGCCCAAGTCGGCGCCTTCACGATCTCCGCACCCGTGGCGGCTTCGCCGCCCACGCTCACAGAGCAGCCGATTCAAGGTGAAGATGATTTTCGGCGACGCTTTCCCGGCGAATGGTCATTTCTGAAAGACGATCGGGGACGGATTCGCACCATTGCCGGCGGTCCAATGCGGGTTCAAGCCTCAGACACCACAAAAATTCCTGGAATCGTCAGCCTTCTCGCGCCCCTTTTGGACCTTGTGCCGGAGCAAGTGCTGAGCCGTGGAGTGCGCGCCAACGGGATTACGGAAGCCAGCCAAACTTTTGAGTTGGACCAGGTCGTTGATGGGTATGAGGTGTTCGGCGGGATTCTTCGCATTCACGCCCGCATAGGTGATGGCGCCGTTTACATCGTCGACAACTTGACCCAGCCGGTGGGCGATTACAACCGGCAGGTCAGCGTCACCGCGGCGGACAGCGAAAACATCCTTCGCCAAAAATATCCGGAAGCGAGTCAAATCAAAATGATACGCGGTCCAGTTCTCTGGACAGGATCGCAAACCCAACTCGCATGGATTTTCAACGTGAGTTTCAACCTTCCGCGCTTTCACACCGCCCAAGTGCTGGTGGGAGCGAGCAACGGCGATATTCTCAGTGAACTTCCCGCCACCACGGAATAACGAGTTCCGCCCTGTTCACCCTTTTTTGACGATCCTGCGCCAACAAGAGATTGGGTTTGAGTTCGGTTGGCGGTCTTCCGATGGAGCATCAACAAGGAGGATCCCATGATCAAAGATTGGAGTTTTACAAATCGACTTGTGCTACCCGGGCAGAAAACGAAATCTAAATTTGAGCCTCAATCGGATCGGCTGAGACAACCTTCGCGGCTTGCGAGCCTCCTGATTGCGACGACCATGGGTCTACATATCGGCTGCAGCAAAAAGGACAGCAGTTCGGCTTCGACCGGCTCGGGTGCAAGCATTCCGGCGATTACGCCGATCGTGAAGGCCTCCATCCCCGCGGGATTGTCATCGACTGGAACAGGCCATGCTCTCCACCTTTATCAACCTTCCTTTCTTGAAAAGCTGCTTAAAGGGGCTTTACCAAACGCACAGGCGACGGGATCTTTTGCTGATCTCAACAGCCGCTTCTTTTCGGGCAGTGGACCCACGGATTTACTCACCACCCTCTTGCCCGGGGTCGATTCGTTTATTTCGAACATCAATACCATGAGCGCCAGCAGCACTTCCACTTGTTTAAACAGTACGCCCGTCGCCTATTCCATTACCCCTTTTGGACAAACCGTGAATCTCGTGGCCCAGTGCTATTCACAGTTTACCCCCAGCTACACCGGCGATCCGGCCTTCCTTCAATTCGGAAAGTCGACATCAGGTGACATTAACATTTATTCTGCAAATGGCGCCGAATGGGGGGCCTATGTCCTGTCGCCGGTGACTGGCAGTGGAACGATCGCAAGCACCTCCACCTGGGCTGTTGAAGCTTGGATCGCGCTGGGCTATTCGAATGCGCCTGGCGGCTGCGGGGCCGTTACCGCAAGTACCAACCAGTCCGCCTACCCGGCACAATGGGACACTTGCAGCTATGGAGTAATGCACTTGAAGGCAAATCCCAGCACCCATGTTGTTGAGTTGGCCGTCGCCGGTATTGGTTTTGGTTACTGCGGAATTCAGCTTATTACGGATGGGACAAACATTTACGCTGAGGGCTCAGTCGACATGGGAACCACCTGTCCGTCTCAGACTCCGACCTGTTTTCAGTCGGACGCGCAAACGTCCGTCTCAGCCAGTGTCTGCACCGGGAACACCAACTTGACACCCACCCTCACGGCCCTGGGTCGCGGACCCAGCCCGGTGCAGGTGAGTCTAACGGCCTGCAATTCACAAGCATTTGATCCCAGCCAGGTGGACGTTTCTCAAAGTAGTTGCAATTCGAATCAATGGGCGGTTAGCAACTACCCGGCATCGCCGACAACCTTAATTAACGGAACGAATTCAGATGCTCTTCACACGGGGTGGATCACGGTCCCGACAACGGGTGTGGGCAGCCTGTAATATTACAGGTTGTTCTTCTTTATTAAAAGATTATCGTGGTGATCGTGAAGTTGACGGCTACCCATGATTATTCCAAGGAGACAAAATGAAGGATCTACAGCATTTGTTTATCAGGAACACAACTGCGGGAACAATCATCAGAGCTTTTCGTACCAATTTCCACATTACTCAAAAGGAGATGAGTGAGGTGATTGGTGTTCCAGAGACCAATCTGAGTGCGATAGAAAATGATCGTAGAGAAATTGGGGTGGACCTGGCAACTCGCATCGGCGCTTTTCTTGGAATTCATCCCAGTCTTCTGCTCTTTCCAAATGGCCAAGAAGCAGAGATCAAAAAACATAAGATGATCATCCAAAAGGCAAAGCGTCTGTTGGATAAAAAAATACGGCAGACTGGCTAAATTTAGCGATGGACGAGACGCCGC